>CAZOZE010000228.1:0-4186 GCA_964584215.1 uncultured Rhodobacterales bacterium | reverse complement strand
GGCGGGCAGGTCGCGCCATTTCGTCTGCACCTTGAACTTGTAGTGCGCGGCGATGGCGTCGATGGTCTGGCGGAAATACGGGGTTTTCGACTTCGACCACGGCGCCAGCGCGCCCTGATACAGCGACAGGCTGTCGTCGGGAACCACCAGCCGCTCGTCGAAATACAGCTCCACCCCCAGCCCGTCGCAGGCCGGGCAGGCGCCGAAGGGGGCGTTGAAGCTGAACAGGCGCGGCGCGATCTCGGCGATGGTGAAGCCCGAGACCGGGCAGGCGAACTTCTCCGAGAACGTCACGCGCTCCGGCTCGGCGCCGTCCTCGCCAGGCGCGGTCTCGACGATGGCGATGCCGTCGGCGAGTTTCAGCGCGGTGGAGAAGCTGTCCGCCAGCCGCGTCTCAAGCCCCGCGCGCACCACGATGCGGTCCACCACCACGTCGATGTCGTGGCGCAGCTTCTTGTCGAGCGTCGGGGCCTCGTCCAGCTCGTGAAATTCGCCGTTCACCTTGACGCGCTGAAAGCCCTGTTTCTTGAGGTCGGCGAACTCCTTGCGGTATTCGCCCTTGCGGTCGCGCACGATGGGGGCCAGCAGATAGGCGCGCGTCCCCTCCGGCCAGGCCATCACCCGGTCCACCATCTCGCTGACCTGCTGCGCCTCGATCGGCAGGCCGGTGACGGGGCTGTGCGGCGTGCCGGCGCGGGCGAACAGCAGGCGCAGATAGTCATAGACTTCGGTGACGGTGCCGACCGTGGAGCGCGGGTTGCGCGAGGTCGTCTTCTGCTCGATGGCGATGGCGGGCGACAGGCCCTCGATATGGTCCACGTCGGGTTTCTGCATCATCTGCAGGAACTGGCGCGCATAGGCCGACAGCGACTCGACATAGCGCCGCTGCCCCTCGGCGTAGATGGTGTCGAACGCGAGGCTCGACTTGCCCGACCCCGACAGCCCGGTGATCACCGTCAGCGTGTCGCGCGGAATATCGACGTCGATGCTCTTGAGGTTGTGCGCGCGGGCGCCGCGGACCGAGAGAAAGCGTTGTTCGGCCATGACAGGGGTCTCCGCGCGGACAGGGTCAAGCGCGGTAGATAGTCCCATGGGGGCGGCAAGGCGAGGGGGCGCGGTAGCGGGATGTTTACGCCCCGGCGGGCAGGGTGGCGCGTTGCTTGTGGAGACGCTGATGCGAAATCCTGTCATCCTCGTGCTCGCCGGTCTTGCGCTGGCCTCGCCGCTCGCCAGCCTCGGCGGGCTGATGGCGCCCGGCGCCGCCGTCTGGGTCGCGGCGGCGGCGGCGCTGGGGGCGGCGGGGGCCAGCTTCGCGCGCGCCGCGCCTGCGCCGCAGCCCGAACCGCTCGCCGCCGTCGCGCCGCCGCCCGCGCCTGCGCCGCCCGATCATGCCCCCGACCCTGCGCCCGCCCTGCGCGCGGCGCTGGCGCATCTGGGCGCGGGCGGGCTGTCGGCGCGGGTCTCCGGCGAGGGCGCGGCGGAGGCCAACGCGGCGCTGACGGCGGCGCAGAGCGCGCTCGACGAGGCGTTGGCGCTGGCCGATCTGCTGGCGGCGGGCGATCTGTCGGTGAAAGGCTCCGCCGCGCATCCCGGCGCGTTTCGCGACCTGATGGCGGCGCTCGACGGCGTGGCGGCGGGGTTGCGGGTGATCGTGGGCGCCATCGCGCAGGCCTCCGGCGACATCGCCGCGCGGGCGGACGGGCTGACGACGGACGCCGACCGGCTGTCGCACGGCATCGGCGTGCAGGTCGAAGCGCTGTCGGGCGCGCGCGCGGCGGGCGAGGCGCTGCGCGGCGCCGTGGCCACGGTGGACGACAGCGCGGGCGCGGGCGAGGCCGCCGCCGCGCGCGCGGCGCAGTCGGCGCGCGACGGCATGGCGGGCGCGGCGGCGGCCAGCGCCGCCATCGCCCGCGTCGAGGACCGCTCCCGCCAGATCGCCCGCGCGCTCGACGGCATCGGCGCCATCGCGCGCCAGAGCAAGCTTCTGGGCGTCAACGCGGCGGTGGAGGCGGCGCGGGCGGGCGAGATGGGCCGCGGCTTCGCCGTGGTCGCCGCCGAGATCCAGGCGCTCGCCGACCGCACCTCCGAAAGCGCGCGCGGCGTCGCGCGCGAGATCGCCGAAAGCGACGCCGCAGTGGCCGACTGCGCCGGCGCGGTGCGCGCCAGCGCCGACATGCTGGGCCGGATCGTGACGGAGGTGGACGCGGTGACCGGCGCCACCAGCGCCATCCGGCGCGCCTGCGCCACGCAGACCGGCGCGCTGGCCGAGGCGCTTGAGCGGATCGGCGCCGCCGACGACGCGGCGCGGCAGGGCGAGCAGGTCGCCGCCGCCGCGCGCGACGCCGCGCTGGGGCTCGACGCCGCCGTGGCGGGCTTGCGCGACCGGCTGAGCGGCGTGCGGCTGGAGGATGACAGCATGGAGCAGGCGGTGCGCGAGCGCGCCGCCGAGGTGTCGCGCCTGTTCGAGGACGGCGTGCGCAGCGGGCGCATCACCATGGCGGCGCTGTTCAGCGACGCCTACACCCCCGCGCCCGGCACGAACCCGCCGCAGTTCCTGCCGCCGTTCGTCGCCTTCACCGACGCGGTGCTGCCGCCGGTGCTGGAGGGCGCGCTGCGGCTGGGCGAGAACGTGGTGTTCTGCGCCGCAGTCAACCGCGACGGCTTTCTGCCCACCCACAACCGCAAGTTCTCCCAACCCCAGGGGGCGGACCCGGTGAAGAACGCCGCGCTCAGCCGCAACCGCCGCTTCTTCGACGACCGGGTGGGGCTGGCGGCGGGGCGCAGCACGGCGCCGTTCCTGATCCAGGCCTATCGCCGCGACATGGGCGGCGGAGCCTTCGCCACCATGAAGGACATCTCCGCCCCGATCATGGTGCAGGGCCGCCACTGGGGCGGCTTGCGCATCGGCTATCGCGCCGAGACCGTGCGGCTGGGGCTGGAGCGCGCCGCCTGAGCCGCCCGTTGTCGTCGCCCGCCGGGGCGCATAGCGTCGGCTCAGGCGGCGAATCGAACAACGAGAGAGAGAATCATGGCGGGCAGCGTCAACAAGGTCATCCTGATCGGCAACCTCGGGCGCGACCCGGAGGTGCGCAACTTCCAGAACGGCGGCAAGGTGTGCAACCTGCGCATCGCCACCTCCGAGACATGGCGCGACAAGCAGTCGGGCGAGCGCAAGGAAAGGACCGAGTGGCACTCGGTCGCGATCTTCTCCGAGCCGCTGGTGCGCGTCGCGGAGCAGTATCTGCGCAAAGGGTCCAAGGTTTATATCGAAGGCCAGCTAGAGACCCGCAAATGGACCGACCAGGCGGGCGTCGAGAAATACAGCACCGAGGTCGTGCTGCGCCCCTATCGCAGCGAACTCACCATGCTCGACGGCGCGCCGGGGGCGGGCGGCGGCGCGGGCGGCGGCGGGCGCTCCGGCGGCTATGACGACCGGGGCGACGCCGGGCGCGGCGGCGGCGACGCGGGCCGCGGGCTCGGGGCCGATCTCGACGACGAAATTCCGTTCTGAGAAACGCTTGCGGCGCGGCTTTGCGCGCCGCGCGCGTCTGCGCTACACGCTGTCGGCAAGGGCGGTTAGCTCAGTTGGCAGAGCGCCTCGTTTACACCGAGGATGTCGGGAGTTCGAGCCTCTCACCGCCCACCAGCCCGGCGCAGATCGCCCGGCGGATGCGCTTGACGCCCCGATCCGCCGCCGATAGAAGAACGTCATGCGCAGCGGCGGGTCGCCGCGACGCAGATGCGCGGTTGTAGCTCAGTCGGTTAGAGTACCGGCCTGTCACGCCGGGGGTCGCGGGTTCGAGTCCCGTCAACCGCGCCACTTTACCACATATGTGCGCCAGTGACGGCGCTGCGTGTGGACGCGGCGCTAAATGGCGTCGCCGCAGCCGCGACGCCTGATCGGCGCTCGCCGCGCCGACCGCTGAGCCGGGGCTGTTCGATCGCCGTGACAAGGCCCGGTTCAGACCCCGGCGCATGGGCGGAGCATGACGCGGCCCCGCCCACACCCGGCGCGACGCTGCTTCAGGCGGCGGCTTCCGAAGAATCGGTCTCTGCGTCGCTCCGCGCGGCCTTGGCGACGCGCACCTCGCGCATCAGGAACGCGGGAACATGGTCGCCGAGGCCGACGACCTGTTCGCCCCTGCCAGAGTCGCGCCCGCCGTCGCGGTCGGGGTGGCGGCTGCGG
>CAZOZE010000227.1:0-4416 GCA_964584215.1 uncultured Rhodobacterales bacterium | reverse complement strand
GCGCGCGAAGAAATGGCGGCCCTTCTGGTCCAGCGCCATCAGCCGCGCCGCCGCGCGCCGCATCGCCTCCAGCCGCTCCAGCTGGAACGCCAGCCGCGCCGCCATCTCCTCGCCGCTGGGGCCGTCGTCGCCCTTGGGCTGCGGCAGCAGCAGGCGCGACTTCAGGAACGCCAGCCACGCCGCCATCACCAGATAATCCGCCGCCAGCTCGATGCGCAGCCGCCGCGCCTCGGCGACGAAGGCCAGATAGCGCTCGGCCAGTTGCAGGATCGAGACGCGGCGCAGGTCCACCCGCTGACCGCGCGCCAGCGTCAGCAGCAGGTCGAGCGGCCCCTCGAAGCCCTCGACATCGACCACCAGCGCCTCCTCGTCCGGCGCGGCGAAGCCTTGTGCGTCGGCGAAATCTTCAGGCATGGGCCAGCCCCCCGGTCAGCGCGGCCAGCGCGCGCTCGGCCTGCGCGACGTCCAGCGGCTCGGGGTCGCGGCGCGCCATCGCCGCCTCGGCGCGCGCCAGCGACCGGCCAGAGAGCGGCGGCGCGGCGGCGGCGACCTCGGCCATCCCTTCCATGGCGCCGGAACAGTGCAGCGCCACGTCGCAACCGGCCGCCAGCGCGCGCGCCGTCCGCGCGCCCATGGTCCCCTCCAGCGCGCCCATCTCGATGTCGTCGCTCATCAACAGCCCGTCGAAGCCGATGTCGCGGCGGATCGCCCCGATCACCGAGGGCGAGAAGGTGGCGCAGGCGTCGGGGTCGAGCGCGGGGTAGAGCACATGCGCGGTCATCGCCATCGCCGCGTCGGCGTGCGGGCGGAAGGCTGCGAAGTCCACCGCGTCCAGCGCGGCGCGGCCGGCGCGGGCGACCGGCAGGCGCTGGTGGCTGTCGGCGTCGCCGCGCCCGTGGCCGGGGATGTGCTTGATCACCGCCGCCACGCCGCCCGCCTCCAGCCCGTCGCGCACCGCGCGGCCCAGCCGCGCCACGGTGGCGGCGTCATCGCCGAGCGTGCGGTCGCTCAGGAAGCCGGGACAGTCAGGCTGCGCCACGTCCAGCAGCGGCGCGCAATTGACGTCGATGCCGACGGCGCGCAGCTCAGCCGCGATCAGCCGATAGCGCAGCCGCAGGACGGCCTCCGCATTCCCGGCGGGAAGCTCCGCCAGCACCGCGCGCAGGTCGCGCCACATCCGCCAGTGCGGCGGGCGCAGCCGCGCGACGCGGCCGCCCTCCTGATCGATCAGGATCGGCGCGGCGCGGCCGACGCAGGCGCGCAGGTCGCCGGTCAGCGCGCGCACCTGCGCCGGATCGTCGATGTTGCGCGCGAACAGGATGAAGCCCCAGGGGTTCGCCTCGGCGAAGAACGCGCGCTCAGCCGCGCTCAGCGCCAGACCGGAGCACCCGAAGATCGCGGCGCGCGGCGCCATCTCAGTTCGGCTCGACCAGCAGGCAGTCCTCGCCCCGGCCGCGCAGCGCGGCGCACAGGGCGCGCGCCTCGGCCATGTCGGCGAAAGGCTGGGCGCGCAGGCGATAGAGCGTGCGCTCCGCGCCGGGCAACGGCGCGACCGCAGGCGACCGCCCGGCCAGCAGATCGCCGTTGCGCGCGCGGAAGCCCCGCCACATCCGCAGCGCGTCCTCATTGGAGAGATAGGCGCCGAGCTGGACCTGCGGACCGCGCGTCGCCGCCGCAGCGGACGGCTGAGCCGCCGGCGACGCCACAGCCGACCCGCGCGCCGCAGCCGCCGGGCGCGGCGCGGGCGCCGGGGCGCGCGCGACCGCCGCGTCGCCCGCCGGAGCGGCGTCCGGCGCCGCGTCGGGGGGCGCGACGCCGAGAACGGCGGCCACCAGCCCGTCAACCTCGCTGGAGATGGCGTCCGCAAGCGCGTCTTGCGGCGCAGGCGACGCCACCGGCGCGGCGGCGCGCGCCCTCGGCGCCGCGTCCTCCTCCGCCAGCCGCTCAGGCGGCGGAGCGATCACGACGGTCTCCAGCGGCGCGGCCGCGTCGGTCATCACGTCATAGACCGCGCGGCCCTGATGCGCGGCCTGGGCGCCGCCGGGGTCGTCGGGGCGCACGCGCATCGGGCCTTCGACCGCGCGCACCACCGGCACCTCGGCCGCGTCGCGCACGCCCAGGGTGTAGGCCCAGACCACGACGCCGCCGAGCACCGCCAGCGACACCAGCGCGCCCAGCGCCGCGCCAAGCCGCGACCGCCGCGCGCCGCGCGCGTCAACATCATAGCCGTCATAGAGCTGGGACTCGTCCCGCATGGGCCGGTTCGCCTGTTTTTCGTGGCGCCGGTCCCGTGACCGGGGGGGCGCGCGTCTGCTCGCGACCCCGGCCGTCGGCAGCTTGACGCTACATTTCGTCCAGCGGGGTCACGCCAAGGATACCAAGACCTGCGGAAATCACAACCGAAACGGCGACCGATAGCGCCAGCCGCGCCGCGTTGCCCTCCGGGTCGCCCTCCTGAACCACGCGCAAGGCCGGCTCGTCACGGCCCAGGTTGTAGAGCGCGTGAAAATCCGACGCCAGATCATAGAGATAGAAGGCGATGCGGTGCGGCTCCGCCTGCGCCGCCGCCTGCTCCACCTGGCGCGGCCAGCCCGCCAGCTTGCGCGCCAGAGCCAGCTGCGCGGGGCGGTCGAGGCGCGCGAGGTCGGCCTGCGAAAGTGCGTCGTTATTGAATCTAAGTTTCTCGATCGCCGCGTCATGCGCGCCATGCTCGACCGTCACCAGCTGGCGGCGCATCGAGGCGATCCGGGCGTGGGCGTATTGCACATAGAAAACCGGGTTGTCCTTCGACTGCTCCACCGCCTTGGCGAAGTCGAAATCCAGCGCGGCGTCGTTGCGGCGCGTCAGCATGGTGAAGCGCGCCACGTCGCGGCCCACTTCGTCCACTACATCGCGCAGCGTGACGAAAGTGCCGGCGCGCTTCGACATCTTGAACGGCTCGCCGTTCTTGTAGAGCTTGACCAGCTGGCAGAGTTTCACCTCCAGCGGCACGCGCCCGCCGGACAGCGCCGCCACCGCCGCCTTCATCCGCTTGACGTAACCGGCGTGATCGGCGCCCAGCACGTCGATCAGCAGGTCATAGCCGCGCTCGACCTTGTCGAAATGATAGGCGATGTCGGGGGCGAAATAGGTCCAGGCGCCGTCGGATTTCTTCAGCGGCCGGTCCACATCGTCGCCATAGGCGGTGGAGCGGAACAGGGTCTGCGGGCGGGACTCCCAGTCCTCGGGCAGCTTGCCTCTCGGCGGCGGCAGGGCGCCGACATAGATCAGCCCCGCCGCATCCAGCTTCGCCAGCGCCGCCTCGATCAGCCCGGTGTCATACAGCGCCTTCTCCGAGAAGAAGCGGTCCATCACCACGCCCAGCGCGGCGAGATCGTCGCGGATCATGCCCATCATCGCGTCGATGGCGAACGGGCGCACGATCGGCAGCCAGGCGTCCTCCTCCATCGCCGCCAGCGCCGGGCCATGGGCCCTGGCCAGCGCCTCGCCGACCGGGCGCAGATAGTCGCCGGGGTAGAGGCCCGCCGGGATCTCGACCGTCTCGCCCAGCGCCTCGCGATAGCGCAGGTGGGCCGAGCGGGCGAGCACATCGACCTGCGCGCCGCCATCGTTGATGTAGTATTCGCGCGTCACCTCCCAGCCCGCGAAGGCCATCAGGCTGGCCAGCGCGTCGCCGAACACCGCGCCGCGCGCGTGGCCGACATGCATCGGCCCGGTCGGGTTGGCGGAGACGAACTCGACGTTCACCCGCCGCCCGGCGCCGATGGTCGCGCGGCCATAGTCCGCCCCCGCGCGCAGCGCCGCGCGCACCGCCGCGCGCCAGACATCGGGGCTGAGCGTGAGGTTGATGAAGCCGGGACCGGCCACCTCTGCGCCGTCGATGCGCGGGTCCGCGCGCAGTTTCGCCGCCAGCGCCTCGGCCAGCGCGCGCGGGTAGGCCTTCGCCGCCTTCGCCAGCGCCATCGCGGCGTTGGTCGCCATGTCGCCGTGGCTGGCGTCGCGCGGCGGCTCCACCGTCACCGGCGAGAGGTCGAGGTCCGGCGGCAGCGCGCCTTCGGCCCGAAGGGCGGAAAGCGCGTCGAGCACCAGGGCGCGGATGTCGGCGAAAAGGTTCATGGCGGCTGCGTTCCCGAGAATTTGCGCGCGCTTAGCATGACCGCCGTCGCCGCGCCAGTTCGGGGGCGGCTGTCGCCGAATGGTCATGCGGGCGTCAGGCTTGCGTCAGCTTCGCAGGCGCAACATGGTAATTACTCTATGAATCAGGAGAATCCCGATCATGCGCGTTTCATCATTCCTCACCCTCATCGCCTGCCTCGCCGTCTCGGGCGCCGCGCAGGCGCAGACCGCGACGACGGACGACGCCACGTTGCGCGCCGATGCGCTGGCGCTGTTCGAGCCGATCCCGCTGGCGCCCGA
>CAZOZE010000226.1:0-3797 GCA_964584215.1 uncultured Rhodobacterales bacterium | reverse complement strand
AGCGTATCCCATGCGATGCAGCGCGACATAAAGCCTGCGGATGTCGCCGTTGATCCAGGTCTCGTCACGGTCGGCGCAGGCGTCGATCACCGCCTCGTAATCCTGATCCACCGTCACGGTGAAGCCGCCCGCGCGGATGCGGCGCGCCAGACGACGCGGCACATGAAACCGGTCGAGCGGAAATACGCCGCGATTGCGCGGATCGACCCAGAAAACCCCGTCGGTCTCCGCGCCGTCCGCCATGGGGAACACCCCTGCGGCATAGGCGCGCAGAATCAGGGTCGGGGTCAGCTCAAGGCTCTGTTCGTCTTTCGGCACGCGCCATCGCTCCCCGTGATGCGCTCAGCATCGCGCTTTCACAGCCTGCTGTCTATAACAGCCCCATCGCGCGAAAACTGGCGTCGCGGCTCTTGCCGATCACAAGATGGTCGTGGAGCGTGATATTGACAGCCGCCAGCGCGGTATGGATGCGCCGGGTCATGTCGATGTCGGCCTGACTCGGGGTCGGGTCGCCCGAGGGGTGGTTGTGCGCCAGGATCACCGCCGAGGCGTTCAGCTCCAGCGCGCGCTTGACCACCTCGCGCGGATAGACCGGCACATGATCGACCGTGCCGCGCGCCTGACGCTCGTCGGCGATCAGCACGTTCTTCTTGTCGAGGAACAGGATGCGGAACTGTTCGATGTCGCCATGCGCCATCGCGGTCTTGCAATAGTCCACCACCGCCGCCCATGAACTCAGCGCCGGGCGGTTGATCACCTTCGCCCGCGCCAGCCGGTGAGCGGCGGCCTCGACGATCTTGAGCGCGTGGATCGCCGCCTCGCCGACGCCCTCCACCTCCGCCAGACGGGCGCGGTCGGCCGAGATCACATGGTTGAAGTCGCCGAACCGCGCCAGCAGCCGCTTGGCGAGCGGCTTCATGTCGGCCCGCGCGTTGGCGCTGAACAGCACCAGCTCAAGCAGCTCGTAATCGGGAAGCGCATCCGCCCCGGCGCTGGCGAAGCGGTCGCGCAGACGCTTGCGGTGGTCGGCGTGGAGCGGTTTGTCCGCTGCGGGGCGCGCGGCGCCGAACAGTCCCGGCGCCTCGGCCAGCCCCTTGCCGCGCCCGGGCGCCATTCACCGCGCCCAGGTCGGATGGAACAGCCCTGCGGGGGAGAGCGTGAACACCTCGCAGCCCGCGTCGGTCACGCCGATGCTGTGTTCGAACTGCGCCGACAGTGAGCGGTCGCGGGTGACCGCTGTCCAGCCGTCCGCAAGGATCTTGGTCTCGGGGCGGCCGAGGTTGATCATCGGCTCGATGGTGAAGAACATCCCCGGCCGCAGCACGGGGCCGGCGCCGGGGCGGCCGTAGTGCAGCACGTTGGGCGCGTCATGGAACACGCGGCCCAGCCCATGACCGCAGAAGTCGCGCACCACGCCGCACCGCTCGCTCTCGGCGTAGCTCTGGATCGCGGCGCCGATATCGCCGAAGGTCGCGCCGGGGCGCACCGCCGCGATCCCGCGCATCAGCGCCTCGTGCGTCACGTCGATCAGCCGCTCGGCGCGGCGGCTGGGGCGGCCCGCGACATACATGCGCGAGGTGTCGCCGAACCAGCCGTCTAGAATTACCGTCACGTCGATGTTGAGAATGTCGCCGTCGCGCAGCGTCTTGTCGCCGGGAATGCCGTGGCAGACGACGTGATTGATCGAGATGCAGCTCGACTTGGTGTAGCCGCGATAGCCCAGCGTCGCGGGCGTGGCGCCGTTTGCGCAGATGTCCTCATGCATGAGGTCGTCGAGCGCACCGGTGGTCACACCGGGGCGCACATGCGCGGCGATGCGGTCGAGAATCTCCGCCGCCAGCCGCCCGGCGGCGCGCATCCCCTCGAAATCGGCGGGGGCGTGCAGCTTGATGCCCTCTGCGGTGCGGTCCGGACCGGCGCTGCGTTCCACGATCAACTCTCCTGACATTTGCGCGGCAATGTCGCGCGCCGCGCGCGCTTGTTCAAGGGCGCACGGCGTCGCGCACCGGGGCCGGATGCGACAGGCGCACGCCGCGCGGAGAGATCGCGCAAACCCAGGCCAGCGCCTCCACCCCCCGCGCCCGCGCGCGCAGGAACGCCGCCGCATAGGCCGGGTCGAGATCGGCGGCCATCGCCATGCGCGCGCAGTCGGTGCGCTGGATGACATAGAGCATCACCGCGCGGGCGCCGCGTTCGGCCATGTTTCCCAACTCGTCCAGGTGCCGCGCGCCGCGCGCCGTCACGCTGTCGGGAAACTCCGCCCAGTCATTGGTGCGGCGCAGGTGGACATTCTTGACCTCCACATAGGCGTCGGGCAGCCCCGGCTCGGTCAGCAAAAAATCCACCCGGCTCGCCGCGCCGTAGCGCACTTCCGCGCGCACCTGACCGTAAGCCGCAAGCTCCGGGATCGCCCGCGCGCGCAGCGCCTCGCCCGCCACCCGGTTTGGCGTTGCGGTGTCGATCCCCGCCCAATGGCCGCCGGGCAGTTCGGCCAGTTTCCAGGAATAGCGCAGCTTGCGCGTCGGATCGTCGTTGGGCTCCAGCCAGATCGGCAGGCCCGGCGCGTTCAGCCCCATCATCGAGCCGGGGTTGGCGCAATGCGCGGTCACCGTCGCGCCGCCCTCCAGCGTCGCGTCGGCGAGGAAGCGCTTGTAGCGGCGCAGCAGCGTGGCGCGCACGAGGGGCTTGGCGAACTCCATGCCGCGCCGTATCCCGTGGGGCGGAGCGGTGCAAGGAGGCGGACGATGGCCAGACCGACGGCGGCGATGCTGGTGATCGGCGACGAGGTTCTGTCTGGGCGCACCCGCGACGCCAACACCGGGCATCTGGCGGGGGTGCTGACCGCGATGGGGATCGCGCTGCGCGAGGCGCGGGTCTGCCCCGACGAGACGCCGGAAATCGTGCGCCATGTCAACGATCTGCGCCAAGCCTATGATTATGTGTTCACCTCCGGCGGCATCGGCCCGACCCATGACGACCTCACCGCCGACAGCGTGGCGCAGGCGTTCGGGGTGAGCATCGGGGTGCGCGAGGACGCGCGCGCGATCCTCGCCGCCTATTACGCCGATCCCGCCGACCTCAACGAGGCCCGGCTGCGCATGGCGCGCATCCCCGACGGCGCCAGCCTAATCCTCAACCCGGTCAGCCACGCGCCGGGTTTTCGCCTTGGCAACGTGTTCGTGATGGCGGGGGTGCCGGCGATCTTTCAGGCGATGGTCGAGAGCGTGCGCCCCACGCTGACCGGGGGCGCGCCGGTGCTGGCGTGGAGCTTTCGCGCCGCCGTGGCGGAGGGCGATCTGGCCGGGCCGCTGCGCGCGCTGGCTTCGGCCATGCCCGAGGTGAGTTTCGGCAGCTATCCGTTCTTTCGCGGCGGTCTGGGCGCGACGCTGGTGGCGCGCAGCGCCGACCGCGCCGCGCTGGCGCGCGCCGCGGACGCCCTGCGCGCAATGCTGGCCGACCTGGGCGCCGGGAAGGTCAGCGAAACGCCGCCCGCCTGACGCGCGCGCGGGTGTAGAGGGTGAAATCGGCGGATCGCGACGGCAGAACATGACTGGAACTAAAGGAAGGTGCTGACAAGCTACGGGATGCGGGATACCCTGGAGAAAGGCAAGCAGATGCACAACATACCGAGATGTGGTGATTGACGCCCGCGCGCGTCAAAAGAGCCAAGGAAACACGACGGGAGCGCCCAGCCATGACGGACGGATTTACGTTCATAGATTTGTTTGCTGGCATCGGCGGGCTGCGTCTCGCGATGGAGAGCATCGGCGGGCGTTGCGTCTTCACTTCCGAGTGGG
>CAZOZE010000225.1:0-6910 GCA_964584215.1 uncultured Rhodobacterales bacterium | reverse complement strand
GACGCCACCAGCCCGTCCACGAACGCCGACTGGTGATCTGTCAGAACAAGGTTTCTCGTTGGCATCCGTCCCTCCCTCGCCAGATGGCATAATATGCCAGCCCAGCGGGCCCATCAAGCACCAGTTAAGCCAACGGCTGGGCCGCTCCTCCGGACGCCCGCCCGTGTCGGACGCGGCGCGGCTTAGGGGATCGCGTCATCCCCGACGACATCATGCCGCCGCCGCCCGGCAGTCCTGAACCGGAATTGGCCGAAAACCCCGGATCGGGCGCCGGGCGGGCCAGCCGGCGGCGCCGCCCTCAGCCCAGCCCGAGCAACAGGCGGCGGCGGGTGGCGACGATCTCGCGGCGGCGGCGCAGGCTGTGCAGCTGAAAGCACTCGGCCACATATTCGATATGGACCGCCGCCGCCTCGGCCGCCGCGTCGGGGTTCCCGGTCAGGACCGCCTCGGCGATGGCGCGGTGCTGATCCAGCAGCGCCCGCCCGGCGCCGTCGATCGAGCGCAGGCGGTCGCGGTTGTAGAACACATAGCTGCGCATCAGCGCGTAGATCGAGCGCATGGTGTGGACCATCAGCGAATTGTGCGAGGCGTCCACCACCGTCTGATGAAAGCGCACGTCCGCCTCCATCGAGGCGGCGCCGTCGTCGGAATCGTGGGTCCGCTCAAGTTCGATCAGCGTCTCGCGCAGGGTCTGGCGGTCTTCGGCGGTGGCGCGCTCGGCGGCGAGCGCGGCGGCGAAGCCCTCCTGCTCACGGCGGAATTCGAGGTAATCGAGAAACGCCGACTCGTATTTGGCGTAGAGCCGGATCAGCGCCGGGCTCATCGCCGCGCCGATCAGGTCGGCGACAAAGGCGCCGTCGCCGTGGCGCACCGTGATCAGCCCGTCGTGCTCAAGCTGCCGGAGCGCCTCGCGCAGCTTGGGGCGGGACACGCCCATCGACGGCGCCAGATCGCGCTCGGCCGGAAGGCGCGTGCCCTCGCGCAGCACGCCGCTGACGATCATCTCCTCGATCTGGCTGGCGACGCAGCGCGCCACCCCTTCCCGGCCCGGGCGCTCGAAGGCGGAGAGTGAGTCGGTCGGCATCTCGAAGGGCGCCTTTTGGTCTGCGCAGCGGACGAAACTGTGCTGGATCGTCGCAGGTGCGACGCCACTGGTAAATTAAATGATCCGCCCGCTCATTCCAAGGCTTGAATTCGCGCAACGGCCTGCGCAACGTTTCCCCCGCACTTTCAGCGCCTTGCGTTTGCGGCATCGCCGCCATGACGGCGACGCAGAGCGCGGCCGCGCGCGGCGGCGGCCCCCGGCGCGCGCGACGGCTGCGGTCAATTTTGTTGACCACGGCTGACCGCAGCCCGTATCACCCCCGACAGGCCCGGTCTTGCAGAGGCCGTGTCCTGCGCCACCGGCGTATCAGGATTTCAGGGGAGGAACTCAAGATGACGAAACGCCCATTCGGGGCCGCGCTGTTCGGCGTCGCCGTTGCAGCCGCGCTGACCGCCGCGCCGGCGGTTCAGGCGCAGGACAAGCTGCTGCTCAAGACGCCGATCGCGTTCTCGACCGAATTGCCGGGCCTCGGCTCGCCGATTCCGCGCGTCGCGGAGCAACTCGACCTGATGTCGGGCGGCACGCTCAGGATGAAGGTCTATGAGCCGGGCAAGCTGGTGGCGCCGTTCGAGATTCTCGACGCGGTCTCCACCGGCAAGATCAACTCGGGCTACACCACCGCGGGCTATTGGGCCGGCAAGATCCCCGCCGCGCCGCTGTTTTCCGCAGTGCCGTTCGGCCCCGAGGCGGGCGAATACATGGCGTGGCTCTATTATGGCGACGGCCTGAGCCTGTATCAGGAGATGTACGACCAGGCGGGCTATAACGTCCACGTCCTGCCCTGCGCGATCATCGCGCCGGAGACGGCGGGCTGGTTCTCCAAGGAAATCAACAGCCCCGCCGATTTGCAGGGCCTCAAGATGCGGTTTTTCGGCCTTGGCGGCAAGGTGATGCAGAAGCTGGGCGTGGCCACGTCGCTGCTGCCCGGCGGCGAGATCTTTCCGGCGCTGGAGAAGGGCGCCATCGACGCCACCGAGTTCTCGATGCCCGCGATCGACTCGCGCCTCGGCTTCTACAAGCTGGTGAAATACAACTACTTCCCCGGCTGGCATCAGCAGGCGACGATCTTTGAGGTGCTGATCAACAAGGACGTCTGGAACGACGCCAGCGACCAGCACAAGGCGATCATCGAGAACGCCTGCAAGGCGTCGATGGCCGACAGCTACGCCGAGGGCGAAGCGATCCAGGGCGCGGTGCTGCGCGACAACATCGCGAACAACGGCGTGCAGATCATGAAATTCAACGACGAGATGCTCGCCACGTTCGAGAAGACGTGGAACGAGGTCGCCGCCGAGGAAGCCGCCGCCGACCCGTTCTTCGCCAAGGTGCTGGCCAATCTGAACGACTTCCGCGAAGGCTACGGCATCTGGAAGACCAACGCGTTCCTGCCGCGCAAATGATCCGCGCCGACCGGGCGGCCGCGCAAGCGTCCGCCCGGTTCGCGCCCGCGCCTTTCGCCGCGGGCCGCGCCAGCGGCCCGACGCCAGATCCCTGCGCCGGAGAGCACGCCCATGACTGACGGTCTCAAGACGACGGGCGGCGACCCGGTCGAACTCTACGAGCATCTTCTGGAAGAGCCGGAAACCGACCGGCAGCCGGTCGCCACCGCGCTGGATACGATCGTCAAGACGGTCGGCCATGTGGTCATGTGGGGCAACGTGGCGCTGATCGCGGCCATCGTCGCGCAGGTCTCGATGCGGTATCTGTTCGACGTCAACTATCCCAAGCTGGACGAAATCCAGTGGCATTTCTACGGCCTGGTGACGATGGTCGGCATCTCCTATGCGCTGGTCACCGACGGCCATGTGCGTGTCGATATTCTGCACGGCCAGGTCTCGCGCCGGGCGCAGCGGGTGATCGAGGTCATCGGCATCCTGACGCTGCTCAGCCCGTTCATCTATCTGATGATCGACCAGGGCTTCGACTATTTTTACGAGAGCTTCCGCGTCAACGAACGCTCCGACAGCCCGACCGGCCTGCCTGCGCGCTGGGCGCTGAAGGCGGTGATCCCGGCGTCCTTCACGCTGCTGGGGCTGGCGGCGCTGGCGCGGCTGCTGCATGACGGGCACGCCGTTCTGTTTGGCCCGGCGTCCGAGCGCGCGGGCCGGTCGGTGCGGCTCATCCTGTGGGCGCTGGTCGCCTTTGCGGTGGTCGGGACGGCGCTGACCCTTCTGGTCGAGACGACCGAGGAGAAGCTCGTCGTCACCATGTTCGTAACCTTCGTGGCGCTGCTGTTCACCGGCTATCCGGTGGCCTGGACGCTGGCGGGCGTCGGCGTCGCGTTCTGCGGACTGGCCTATCTGTTCGACAACGGGCTGATGGCGTGGACCGGGCTGGAGGACACCCTCACCGGCCTCGACTATCTCACGCTCGGCGCCACCGTGAACCGGGTTTACGCCACCATGGCCAACCCGGTTCTGGTGGCGCTGCCGATGTTCATCTTCATGGGGCTGATGCTGGACCAGAGCGGCGTGGCCGAGCGGCTGATGCAGTCGATGCAGCGGCTGTTCGGCAAGACGCGCGGCGGGCTGGCGATCACGGTGACGGTGATCGGCATCATCCTCGCCGCCTCGACCGGGATCATCGGCGCTTCGGTGGTGCTGCTGGGGGTGCTGTCGCTGCCGACGATGATGGAGCAGAAATACTCCAAGCCGATGGCGACGGGGGTGATCGCGGCCTCGGGCACGCTGGGCATCCTGATCCCGCCGTCGATCATGCTGGTGATCATGGCCGACCAGATGGCGCTGTCGGTGGGCGATCTGTTCATGGCGGCGGTGTTTCCGGGGCTGCTGATCGGCGTGCTCTACCTTGTCTACATCTTCGTCATTTCGGCGCTGGACCGCGACGTGGCCCCGGTGCCCGAGGGCGCGAAAACGCCCGACTGGGCGGCGGTCAGGGACGTGATGGTGGCGGTGCTGCCGACGCTGGGGCTGATCCTTGCGGTGCTGGGGTCGATCTTCGTCGGGCTGACCACGCCCACCGAGGCGTCGGGGGTCGGCGCGCTCGGCGCCACGCTGCTGGCGCTGGGCTATCGCAAGCTGACATGGCGCAAGCTGGTCGATGTCTGCAAATCGACCTTCAACACCACCGCCTATATCTTTGCGATCTTTCTCGGCGCGACGGTGTTTTCCTATGTGCTGCGCGAACTGGGCGGCGACGCGCTGATCGAGGAGACGATCCTTTCGGCGGGGCTGGACGCGACCGGCACGATCCTGTTCATCCTGTTCGTGGTGTTCCTGCTGGGCTTCGTGCTCGACTGGATCGAGATCACGCTGATCGTGCTGCCGCTGATGCGCCCGATCGTCAACGGGCTGGGCCTCGACATTCCCGGCTTTGGCGTGATCGACGAGCCCGCGCTGGTCTGGTTCGTGATCCTGGTGGCGGTGACGCTGCAGACCTCGTTCCTGACGCCGCCGGTCGGCTTTGCGCTGTTCTATCTCAAGGGCGTCTGCCCGCCGGAGATCCAGCTCAGCCACATCTACAAGGGCGTCGTGCCGTTCGTGCTGTTGCAGCTTACCGGCCTCGCCCTGGTGTTCCTGTGGCCCGCGCTGGCGACGTGGCTGCCGGCGGTGGCCTACTGATAACCGGCGTCAGGCGGGCCGGATGGCGGGCGACCGCTCCGGCCCCTGCGACAGGACGGGCGCGCCGGTTCCGTGCGACAGCGCCGCCGCCGTGACCAGCGCGCGGAAAAGGGCGCGCTGGCGGCGGGCGTAGAACAGGTGCTCGGGGTGCCATTGCACGCCCAGCGCGAACGGCGGCTCGGCGCGCTCGATGGCCTGCGTCATGCCGCCGCCGTCGCGCGCCGCGACGCGCAGGCCCGCGCCCAGCCGCCGCACCGCCTGGCTGTGCAGCGCGTTCACCCGCATCGGCGCCGCGCCCGCGACCCGCGCCAGCAGCGTATCGGGCGCGATCTCCACGTCCTTGCGCGGCAGGATGGTGCGGAAGAAACGGCTGTCCGCATGGTGGCGATAGGCGTCCTGATGCAGATCGCCGCCGAGCGCCACGTTCAGCATCTGCGCGCCCCGGCAGATGCCGAGCACCGGCTTTCCCGCCGCCAGCGCCGCGCGCACCAGCCGTCGCTCCAGCGCGTCGCGCGCGGGGTCGAGCCGCGCGCTGACCACGATCTCGCCCTCGTAGAGCTCGGGCGAGATGTCGTCGCCGCCGCCGACGATCAGGCCGTCCACGGCGCCGATGTCGGCCTCGCGGCCGCTGTCCCAGCGCCGCCCGCGCCCGCCCGCCAGCCACAGGTTGAGCGCGATCAGCGGATAGATGCGCCAGCCGGAGCGGCGCGAGGTGGTGACGCCGATGACCGGTTTCATCCGCCCCATATCGCCGCCTCCGCCAGCAGCGCGCCCGCCGTGAGCGCCCAGTCGCCGCGCAGCGTGGTCAGCGCGGCGCGGTGCGCGGCCCAGGCCCCGGCCAGCGCGTCCAGCAGCGCAGGCTCGGCGGCGACGCGCTCGACCAGCGCCCAGCGGTTCCACTCATAGGCCACCGACCAGCCGGGGTCGCCCAGCCGCGCCTCGGGCAGGCGATAATGCCATGTCGGCCGCCCGCCCTTGGCCGCGCCCTCGGGCAGGGCGGCGCGCACCCGCTCGGGGTCGAGGCGCTCCAGCAGCGGCAGCAGGTCCAGCCCCCGGTTGCGGGTGGGGGTCAGCGCGAGATAGGCGCCGGTCAGATCGCCCAGCGACCAGTCCGCCCCCTGCGCCGCGATCAGATCGACAAATTCGCGCGGCCACGGATCGACGAACGGCGTCAGCCGCCGCGAGGGGTCCACCGGGTCGGCGGCGCGCAGCCAGTCCTCGATCAGCGCATAGGCGCGCGCTGCGGGAACGATGGCGGCGGCGGTCTCGGCGGCGACTTCGGGGTTGAGGTGCAGGCCGAAGCCGAACAGCGCCCCGTCGCGCGAGCCTTGCGCGCCCGCGTCGCGCAGCGCGTCGATCAGGCGGTCGATCCGCGCCAGATCGTCGGGCGCCAGCGGCGCGGTGACGATCTCGACCGGGATCACCGCGCGGGTCATGTCCAGCAGCGTCTCGGCGACCGCGCCGCTTTTTTTCGCCAGCGCGCTGTCCAGTTCGACCTCCAGATCGCCGATGGCGGAATCCGCCAGCGTGACCGTGTGATCGCCCTGCGCCGCGATCCGCCCGCCGAACAGCCCGCGCGCCACCTCGGCCGCCGCGCGCTGGGTCAGCCCGGCGAATTCGATCTCGACGCCGGTGCGCCGCAGCGCGCCGTCGGCGCGGCGGGGCTGGGGCAGCGGCAGCAGGCGGTCGCGCGGCAGGCGGGCGATCAGCTCGGCGGGGGTCATGTCGGCTGGGGTCATGTCGGCGGGCATCGGACGGGGCTCCGGTCTGACGGATCGGGCGTCTCGGCGGCGGGGTCGTCGGGGTCGGCCAGATCGGCGAGCAGCGCCAGCCCGTCCATCAGCCCCGCGCGCCGCGCGGGCGGCAGCGCCGCCAGCGCCTGCGCGAACCGCGCGCCCAGCAGCGGCGGCGCGCGCTCCAGCGTCGCGCGGCCTGCGTCGGTGAGGCGAGCGTGCACCACGCGGCGGTCGGCGCGGGAGCGGTAGCGCTGGATCAGCCCCTTGGCCTCCAGCCTGTCGAGGATCTCGACCACCGTGGCCGGGCTGATCTCCGCGGCTTCCGACACCGCCCGCGTCGTGGTCTCGCCCAGGCTGTGCGCCGCGCCCAGCACCACAAGCTGCGGCAGCGTCAGCCCGATCTCGGCGTTCACCCGGCGCGAATGCAGCTCCAGCGCGCGGGCGATGCGCCGCAGCGATTTCAGCAAGCCCTGTTCCTGCGCGGCGAT
>CAZOZE010000224.1:0-3254 GCA_964584215.1 uncultured Rhodobacterales bacterium | reverse complement strand
TGGCGCCGGAGCCATGGCTGAACGGCGACGCGCGCGACGCGGGCGCCGCCGATCTTGCGCGCGGTCTTGCGCTCTATGGCCGCGCGATGGCCATGCTGGCGGGGCTGGTGGCGCTGTGCGCGCTGATCTGAAGGGGCGAGGACCGATGCGCGACCATGGCGGCGATCTCGACGCGGCGGTCCGGCGCCATGGCGGCGATGCGCGGGACTGGATCGACCTGTCCACCGGGATCAATCGGGCGCCCTGTGCTTTCGTCGCGCCGCCCGCCGATGCGTGGACTGCGCTGCCCGGTCACGGCGCGACCGCGCGGCTGATCGACGCGGCGCGCGCCGCCTGGGGCGTCGCGCCGGAGGCCGCGATCCTGCCGCTCGCGGGCGCGCAGGCGGCGATCCGGCTTGTGCCCCGATTGGACGCGCCGACCGGCGGACCGGGGCGCGCGCGGGTGCTTGGGCCGACCTGCAACGAACACGCCGCTGCGCTGAAGTCGGCGGGATGGCGGGTGGCGCAGGTCGCGGCGGTCGAGGCGCTGGCGGGCGCCGATCTCGCCGTTGTCGTCAACCCCGACAATCCCGATGGCCGCCGCCATGCGCCCGAGAGGCTGCTGGCGCTGGCGGCGCGGGTGGGGCGGCTGGTGGTGGATGAAAGCTTCATCGACGCCACGCCCGCGTTTTCGCTGGTCGGCGCGGCGGGCGCGCCGGGGCTGATCGTGCTGCGCTCGTTCGGCAAGCTCTGCGGCCTTGCGGGGCTGCGGCTGGGCTTTGCGGTCGGCGCGCTGGGCGAGATCGCGGCGCTGGCCGAACTGGCCGGGCCGTGGCCTGTGTGCGGCCCGGCGCTCGACATCGGCGCGGCGGCGCTGGCCGATGCAGAATGGCGCGCGGCGACCGTGCGGCGGCTGACGCGGGATGCGTCGCGGCGCGACGCGCTGGCCCGTCACCGTATCTGGTTACGGATTTTTCCCTTTTCGCCCCGCTGGCTGCGGCTGGGGCCGCTGGGCGCGGCGGATGAATGGGCGCGGATCGAGGCCGCGCTGGCGCCGGGCGGATGACGATGGATCTCACGCCGGAGAAAGGCGGCGAGGGCGGCGCCGCTGCGGCGGAGGCCGCACTGAACGCCCCGGCGGAGGCCGCAAACAACGCCCCTGCGGCGGAGGCCGCACCGAACGTCCCGGCGGAGGCCGCAGTGATCACCCCGGCGGAGGCCGCCGCGCTGGCGCGCATCCTGCGCTGGCGGCGCGACGTGCGCCATTTTCGCGCCGATCCGGTGGACGCGGCGACGCTGGAGCGGCTGCGCGCGGCGATGGATCGGGCGCCCTCGGTGGGCAACGCCCGGCCCTGGCGCGTGGTGCAGGTGCGCGATCCGGCGGCGCGCGCAGCCGTGCGCGAGAATTTCGCGCGCTGCGACGCCGAGGCGGCGGCGGCCTATGACGACGCCAGACGGCGGCGCTATCGCGCGCTCAAGCTGGCCGGGCTGGACGCCGCGCCGGTGCAGCTGGCGGTGTTCACCGAGACCGATCCGGCGGAGGGCCACGGGCTGGGGCGGCAGACCATGCCGCACACGCTGCGCCAATCGACGGCGATGGCGATCCATACCCTGTGGCTGGCGGCGCGGGCGGAGAACCTGGGGCTTGGCATGGTCTCGATCCTCGACCCTTGCGCGATGCGCGCGCTGTTCACGGCGCCGCAGAGCTGGGCGTTCGAGGCCTATCTGTGCATCGGCCGCGCCGCGTTTTCCGACGACACGCCACTGCTGCATCGCGCGGACTGGCAGCGCGATACCGCGACCGAGTGGCGGGTGCGCTGATCTATCGCGCCAGCGCCAGCAATCCGGCGACGTCGAGATGCGCCTCAAGGTGGTCGGCCAGCGCGTCGAGCGTCGTCTCGACGCGCGCGCCGTGGCCTGCGCCGCTCGCCGCGACGCCCAGAGCGCCGAGGAACGCCGCGCGAAACGCGTCGTCGCAGAACAGGCCGTGAAGATAACTGCCGGTCACCAGACCGTCGGCAGAAACGGCGCCTTCGGGCGCGCCGTCGATGGTGGCGAAGGGGCGCGCGCAGTCCGGCCCCTCGGTGCGGCCGATGTGCATCTCATAGCCCGACACCGTCGCCCCGCTGGCGAGATGCGTGGCGCGCACCCGGCTCAGCCGCTTGTCGGGCGTCATCCGCGTCGCCACCGCCAGCAGCCCCAGTCCCGCCAGACTTCCCGCCGGACCTTCGATCCCATCGGGGTCTTCGATGACGCGGCCCAGCATCTGATAGCCGCCGCACAGGCCCAGTATCCGGCCGCCGCGCCGCAGATGCGCGATCAGATCGCCCTCCCAGCCCTGCGCGCGCAGAAAGGCGAGGTCGCCGCGCGTCGATTTCGTGCCCGGAATGATCGCCAGCGCCGCGTCGCCCGGCAGCGCCCGACCGGGGCGCACCATGTCCAGCATGACGCCCGGCTCGGCCTTCAGCGGGTCGAGATCGTCGAAATTGGCGATGCGCGACAGCATCAGGCAGGCGATCGTCACGCCGCCGCCCGCGCCCGACCGGGGGCCGCTGGCGATGTCGAGCGCGTCCTCGGCGGGCAGGTCGGCGGCGCGCGCGAACCAGGGAACCACGCCGAACCCGCGCCAGCCGGTGCGCGCTTCGATCAGGGCGTAGCCGTCGTCAAACAGCGTCGCGTCGCCGCGAAAGCGGTTGACGATGAAGCCCGCCACCATCGCCGCGTCCGCCGGATCGAGCACCGCCTGCGTGCCGACGATCTGCGCGATCACGCCGCCCCGGGCGATGTCGCCCACCAGCACGACGGGCGCATCGGCGGCGCGCGCGAACCCCATGTTGGCGATGTCGCCCGCGCGCAGGTTCACCTCCGCCGGGCTGCCCGCGCCTTCGACGATCACCAGATCGGCCGACGCCTTGAGCCGCGCGAAACTCTCCAGCACCGGCGCCATCAGCGCGGGCTTGAGCGCGGCGTAGTCGCGCGCCCGGACGGTGGCCATGCGGCGGCCCTGCACCACCACCTGCGCGCCGACGTCGGTTTCGGGCTTGAGCAGCACGGGGTTCATGTCGGTGTGCGGCGCCCGCCCGCAGGCCAGCGCCTGCAACGCCTGCGCCCGGCCGATCTCGCCGCCGTCCTGGGTGACGGCGGCGTTGTTGGACATGTTCTGCGGCTTGAACGGCGCGACGGAAAGCCCGCGGCGCAGCGCCGCGCGGCACAGGCCCGCCACCAGCAGCGACTTGCCGACGTTGGAGCCTGTTCCCTGCACCATCAGCGCGGGC
>CAZOZE010000223.1:0-4184 GCA_964584215.1 uncultured Rhodobacterales bacterium | reverse complement strand
GTCATCCTCGACATCTTCAGCCGCCGCGTGGTCGGCTGGCGCGTCGAGCATGCCGAAAGCGCCCTTCAATTCAAAGCACTCTTCAATGACGCCATGGCAAAACATGCCGTCCCGCCCGACCAGCTGACCCTGCATGCAGATCGCGGCGCCCCGATGAAGGCCAAGGCGACAGCCCTGATGCTCGCCGATCTCGGCGTGGCCAAATCTCACAGCAGGCCACACACATCGAACGATAACCCCTTCTCGGAGGCCCACTGCAAGACCCCGAAATACCAGCCAGAGTTCCCAAAACGCTTCCAAACCATCGACGAGGCGCGCACCTTCTGCCGTCGCTTCTTCACCTGGTGTAACGAGGACCATCATCACGCAGGCATCGGCCTGATGACGCCCGACCAGATCCACTTCGGACAGGCCAGCGCAATCCACGCCGCACGCCAAACTGCCTTGGACGCGGCGTTCCTCAACACACCGGAGCGCTTCGTCCATCAGCGCCCCAAACCGCCCCAAATCCCGACTGCCGTCTGGATCAACCCGCCCAGGAAAACGGAGCCAGCACAAGCCTGAACTCAAGAACCAACTGTCTCAAAGTCGTTGACACGTTCCGCCGCTGATGCAGAACTCTCAGGCGAGGAAGGCGCGACGGAAGCAAGGCGTTCGGGCATAACCATCAGATCGTTCTCCTGCGCCCTCGAGTGTAAACTTCAGACAGTCAGATGTCTCACGCTTGTTGGCGCGGAGAGAAGCCGTAGTGAAGATGATCCGCGTCGCCCTGATCTTGCCTCATCTCGGCTGGGGCGGCGTACAAACCCTGCTGCTTGTCCAGACACGCGATGCGGCCGCTTTCGGCGTAGCGTACAGCGTCTTCTCCCTCGCCCCTCCGGCGAAGGCCCCTTATGCGGACGAGCTGGCTAGACTTGGGGTCGAGGTTGTTCACGAGCCCGGGCGCCGCGTGCTCGACGTCCAGCGCGCGCAGAGATTGGCCCGTCGGCTCAATGGGGGACGGTTCGACGTCGCGCATGGCCATTTGTGGGCAGGCAACCTTGTGGGCGCCTGGGCTTCGGCTTTGGCGGGCCTTCCCTTTCTGGGCGGCCTGCATCTTCCCGGTCCCGGGAGCGGCGCGCGGGCGGTCGTTCGTGGCTGGGCAGAGGCTTTTGCGCTTTGCCACGGCGCGCTCGCCGCCACAGCCTGCGCGGAGGCCGTGGCCAACGCCAACCGTCGGCGTCTCGGCCGACTCCCCATTATCGCGCTGACCAACCCTGCGCCGGACCGGTTCCCGCCCGGTCCGGCTGCGCGGGGCGGCCGCAGCCGACGCGCTTGGGGCGAATGATCGGCCATCGTTCGTGGCGATAGGACGTCTGTCGCCCGAGAAAGACCTGGACACCGCCCTCAGCGCCGCGCGGCTGCTGCTTGACCGCAGGATCGCCTTTCGCCTTGCGCTCGTTGGTTCTGGTCCGAACGCAGCTCGGCTCGCGGCGAGCGTCATGGCGCTGGGGCTCGACTCTCAGGTGGCGCTGACCGGTCCCCGCGACGACATCCCTGCGATTCTCGCGATAGCGGATGCTTATGTTGGACCGGGGCTGACAGAGGGGCTCTCCATGGCGATGCTCGAGGCCATGGCCAAAGGATTGCCCGTGATCGTCTCCGATCTTGGCGAGGCGCGGTCGTTCATCGCGGACGGCGCGGGAATTCTCGTTCCACCACGGGATCCGACGGCGCTCGCCGATGCCATGGCGCGCGTCGCCGGAGATCGGGAGCTGCGAGCGCGCCTCGGCGCTGCAGCGCGCGCCCGGGTCGCGGCGAGAGGCGACGCGGACCGCTGGCGTCAGGCGCTCGCGTCGCTCTATCGTGCCGCCGCCGAGGGACGACCATTGCTGGAGGGGTCATGAGACGGGTCAACCGTATCGAATTGAGCGATATTGATCTTGACCGGTTCGTGACCGTCAAGAGCCTTGTTTCGATCCGTGGTGAAGCCGACCACAGCCGATGGGTTTTCCGCTCGCCTCGCGGCGCAGATCGTCCTGTATACTTAGAGCTTTGGAATCCGACGTATTTGCGAAGTAACACCTTGGTCGGTGCTCTCGAAGCTGAATTCTACGGCCCGGCGCTGACCCCGGGTTTGCGGTCCGTCGTCTTCGCGCGCGGAAAGTGTCGCGGATATGTCATGGAGGCGGGCGTGCGAGCCGGCGCGGTAGACCCTGACCCCGACTTCGTTCGCCGCCTCTGGTCGATGACCATCGCGCGCCGCTGGTTCGCCAACCAGTATCGCCCGTGCATCTCCGGAGGGTTGCGGCAGGAGTCACCCTGATCGATCTGGAGGGAGTCTGGCGGCTCGATGTCGAACCCGGCGACCTCCACCTCGACAGCTTTGACGACCCCGACTACGAACGACTCGTCAAAGCGGCGAGAAGCGCACCAGTATCTTACGCGACGGCCATCGCGATGGCCGATGCACATGTGGCGGCGGCCGGGAGACGACAAGCCGCCGCGGCCCCGTTGACACGAACATGGTTCGCACGGAAAGGCGACGGCCTGTCACGGCGCCTGCTACAGGAAGCTCATAATTTTTCTCGCAGGGACCGTATAGGATTGCTATTGTAATTCAACAGACAAGAAAATATGAGATTGCCACGATTTTAGGTGTGATTCAGAGATACCTGAAGCGGAGATTGCCGCGCGACGGGTATGCTTTCTCCCTGTTTCGCGAGGGAAAGAACAGCCTCGATCAAGTTGCCTCGGCAATGGCGGACATCGCGCCCGGGACGCTGCGCGCCAGGCCGCAGCGACTGTTCGTCAGTCTGACCGCCGACTGCAGCCTGCACTGCGGAGCATATCATTATGGCCGAGACTTCATGCCGGGGCATTCACTTCCATGGTCGCTCGGGGGGCCGATGCTGGAGGACGCTGCAGCTCTCGGCATCACGAATGTGCGGCTTTATGGCGGCGAGCCGCTCTTGCATCGCGATATCGAAAAATTTGTCGCCCGGACAGTAGATCTCGGCATGTCGCCCTGGCTCACCACCAATGGTCTGCTGCTTGACAAGAAGATCGACAGGCTGGTCGCCGCCGGCCTTCGCCGGGTGTCCATCGGCATGTACGGTGTCGGCGCGCAGTACGATCGCTATGTCGGGCGCAATGGCGCGTTCGCCGTGGTGGAGGCGGGTCTCGCCCGCGCCCGTGCGCGGCACGGGCCCGAAACCTTGGACCTGAAACTCGACTGGTTGCTGATGCGCGGCACCTGTGCCCCGGAGGTCGTCGAAGCGACGCTCGCTTTCGCTGCGCGGTTCGGCATGCGCATCCACGTGAACCTCATTCATTACTCGTTGCCTTACTTCACCAAGCCTGAGGAAGACGGAGGCCACCATTTCCGTATGGAAGACCGGCCGCTGTTGGAAGGCGCCGTTGCACGGCTGATAGAGGCCAGGATGGCGACGCCTGACCTGATCCGCAACAGAATCCGTGGTCTGCGCTCGATTCCGGACTGGCTTATGCGCGGACCAGCCATGCGCGTGCCCTGCAACGAGCGGGATCTTATCTGGGTGGGCCCGGACGGGTCGGTGCAGATGTGCTACGTCACCTTTCGGCTCGGCAATCTGTACGATGCCCGACTCCGTGACCTCGTCCTGACCGAGGTTCACCATCGAGCGGCGCGGGCCGCACACGCCCTCGACTGTCCGAACTGCCACTGCAGCTATGATCGGCGCATCAACGCGCACGCGCCGAGCCGCAGAGCCTATGGCTGAGTGTTCAGGGGAATCGACTGAGTTGCTTCATAAGGCGGCGAGGGTTTTGGCGAGGTAGTTTTCGTCCCAGGCGGCGATGAGGCGCTTTGATTTGAGAGCCCGACTCAAAACTCGCTCAGGCATAACAATGCCTTGCGATGCGTTGGGTTAGGAGTCGGATATGGGCGATGAAGGCCATGGCGGTTGCCGAGGCGATGGATTTCTCCCAATCCTTGGCGAGCCTTCGGCACCTGCGGCGCGACAATCAGGATGCGACGGCGTATTGCCTCATGAACGGATGTTCCTGAGGGTTTATGCTGTTGCCTGCGTGTTCCACGGGATGATGGGCGCCCATTCCAGCTGATCATGGGCAGCGATTCCACGGGATGATGGGCAGCCGTTCCACGCGATCGTGGGCGGGTTTGACCGACAGTCTGAAGCTACGGTGACCTTCGTTTTAAGCGA
>CAZOZE010000222.1:0-10552 GCA_964584215.1 uncultured Rhodobacterales bacterium | reverse complement strand
AACATCCAGTGGCCTTTCAGCTTTTCCTGCACGCGGGCGATGCTGGCGCGGTTGCCGAACGGCTTGCCGCATTCCACGCAGCAGAACGGCGGCTCCTGCTTCAGCACGCGCGGCGGCGCGGTCAGCGCGGCGAAGTCGAGGCGCGGGATCAGCGTGAGCGCGTCCTCGGGGCAGGTCGCCGCGCACAGGCCGCATTGCACGCAAAGCGATTCGTCGAAGCTGAGCAGCGGGCGGTCGGCGTCGTCGCCCAGCGCGCGCACCGGGCAGGCCGAGACGCAGGCGAGGCACAGGGTGCAGGCGCCCTCGTTCAGCGCCACCGCCCCGAACGGCGCGCCCGGCGGCAGCGGCAGCGCGTCCACCGGCGCGGGTGCGGCGCGGTGAAGTTCGCTGAACGCCAGCGTCAGCAGCGCGCGCTTGGTGGCGGGCGGCAGAAAGCCCGAGACCTTCGCCCGCAACGGGCGCGGCGGCGTTGCGTCAAGCTCTGCGCGCAAGGCGTCGGGGTCGTCGGTCTCGATCAGCCCGGCGCGCGCGGCGTAGCCAAGCCCCTCCAGCGCAGTGTTGAGCAGCGCCAGCGTGCGGCGCAGCCCCTCAAGGTCGTGCCGGGGGCGCGCGCGCGCCAGCAGGCGGATGTCGGCGGCGCCATGAGCGACGGCGGCGGCCAGCGTCTCCGGCCCGACCTGGGTGATCTCATTGACCGCGAGCGGGATCACATGCGCGGGCAAGCCCTGCCCGAAGCGCGCCAGCGCGTCGATCAGCGGCGCGCCGTGGTCGTCGTCGTGGATCAGGATCAGCGCGGCGCCCGCGCGCGCAGGCCCGCCCGCCGCCGCATAGGCGCGCAGCATCGCGCGCAACCGCGCCGCCACGGCTTCGGCGGGCGGCAGGGCGTAGGCCGCGGCGCCGGTGGGGCAGGCGGCCGCGCATTGCCCGCAGCCCGCGCAGATCATCGGGTCGATGGCCACGCTGTCGCCCGCAGGCGTGATCGCGCCCGCCGGGCAGAGGTCGAGGCATCGCGTGCAGCCGGTGATCTTCGAGCGGGAATGCGCGCACAGCCCGGCGTCGAAGGCGACATAGCGGGGGCGCTCGAACTCGCCGACCAGTTGCGCGGCGTCGAAGATTGCGCGCTCCACCGCCGCAGGCGCCCGCGGGTCGGCGCGCAGATAGCCTTCGCGCAAGCCTTCGGGAAACAGCGCGGCGTCGCCGGTCAGATCGACAATCAGATCGCAGGTCGAGGTCGCGCCGTCGCGCGCCGGGCCGAAACGCAAGCCGCCGCGCGACGAGGGAGCGGGCGGGGCGTAGTCGTCGATGGTCAGGCTGAACGCGCCGAGCCTGCCGGTCGCCGCCGCGACGCGGCCCTTGAGCACCGGAAATACGCTTACGCGCGGCGGCGCCACGTCTTGCGGGTCGCGCAGCAGCACGGTCACGTCGAGATGATCGGCCAGCCTGCGCCCGGCCTCGATGGCGGTCTCGTCGCAGCCGAGGATCAGCGCCACGCCCTCCGAGACGACCGGGGTCATCGCGATCGGCGGCATCTCCACCGCCGCGCCCGCCAGCAGCGCGGCCATCTTGGGGCCCGCGTCGCGCGCGGCGTCGGCCCAGCCTGCGGTCTCGCGCAGGTTGGCGAAACGCAGCGAACCGGTCGCGCCCGCGTCCTCCGCCGCCGCCTCGAACAGCGGCTGCTCCTGCATGCAGCCCACGGTGAGCGGCGCGCCGTCGGCAAGCGCGGCGCGGAAGCGGTCGATCTGCGCCCGGCAGAGCTGGTCGGCGGTCTCCACAGCGCCGCCGCAGCCCTTTGCAATCGCCCCGGTGTCGAGCGGCATCGACATTTCGCAGGAGCAGATCAGGAATTTGGGCGTCTTGGCGGTCATGCGGGGCGTTTCCGGTGCTGCGGGCCGCGCCTTGCCAGCGGCGGCGATGTTGGCGATACCCTATGCCGACCGGATGATTGAGGGAAAGCCCCGCCCATGGCGCATGATGCGCTCGATATGCCTCCGCTGCTGACGCACGTCGCGCCGCCCGAGGGCGTCGGCGCCTTCGCGCACGCCTGCGCCATCGCGGCGGTGTCCGGTGCGGGGACGCTGGTCTGGCGCAGGCGGACCGACACCTGCGCCTTCGCCGTGGTGCTGGAGCCGGAGGGGCCGCTGACGCAGGCGCGGCGCGCGTTCTTTCCTGCGATGGCGGCGCTGGGCGACGCGCTGGCGGCGCATTGCGCGCCGGAGCGGCTGGTGACGTTTCTCTGGCCCGACACGGTGCTCTATGATGCGGCGCGGCTGGGCGGCGCGCGGCTGGCCTGGCCCGACGCTTGCGCCGACGACGCCGAGCCCGACTGGCTGGTGTTCGGCGCAGAACTGATCCGCGCCCGGCCCGGACTGGCGGAAGCCGGGCGCGCGCCCGACAGCACCGCGCTGATCGAGGAGGCGTTCGACGATGACGCGCTGATCGTCGAGAGTTTCGCGCGCTATCTGATGCTCTACGCCGACACCTGGGGCGCGGAGGGGTTTCAGCCGGTGGCCGAGGCCTATCTGGGGCGGCTGGCCGACAAGGGGCCGCAGGCGCGGCTTGACGCGCGCGGCGATCTGGTTGCGCCGGGCGCCGAGGCGCGGGGGCTGGTGGCGGGGCTGGCCGAGGCGCGCTGGCGCGATCCGGCGCGCGGGGGGCCGAGGCTGTGAGCCGCCTGATGCTGCCGCGCACGATCCGGCTCGACCCGTCGGACACCTTCGTGTTCGACCCCGTCGCCGCACCGGGGGAATGGGCGCTGAGCGCGGCTTTCCTGTTTGCCGGCGCAGACCCCGAGACGCTGCCGCGCAAGGCGCGCACGGCGCTGCGCGCCGGGTTTCTTGGCGTCGAAAGCTGGGGTTTCTCGACGCTGGTCTCGGTGACGCCCGCGACGGAGGATGAGCGCGCGGCGCTGGAGGCGCGGCTGACGGCGCAGTTCGTCGCGCGGCTCGGCGCGCCGGACGCGGCGACCGCCCTGCCTGCGGCGCGCGAGGAGGTCGCCTTTGCAGCGTCGCTCTGCGCGGGCCATCCCGAAGGGATGCTGCTGGCGGTGCATCGCAGCGTCGAGCAGGGACAGTTGCGCGAGACCTTCAGAACCTTGCGCCCGCGCGACGCCCGCGACGGCCCGCCGGGCCACGCCCGCGCCTTTCTGGTGGTCGAGACCGACGAGGAGGAAGAAGGGCCGGGCGAGCGGGTTGACCTGCTGGCCCTGCGCGGCGCGCCATGAGAGAATTCTGGGTATCCAGCGGCCATCACCTGAGCCGCCTGGACGATTCGGGCGCGCTGGCGGTGACCGACGCGATGCTGCTGGCGTGGCTGGCGCGGCCCGAGGCGCTGCCGCCGCCCGAGGCCTGCGCCGCAGAGCGCGCGCTCCACGCCCGCCTCAGCGCCGCGCCGCGCTCGGCGGTCGCGCCGGACGAGATCGCCGCGATGGCGGACGCCGACGCGCGCGAGAACTGGAGGCATCTGATCGTGTTTCGCGACCGGCTGATCGCAGCGGGCACGGTGGAGGGCGCCTATCTGGCGATGGTGCGCGAGAGGGCTGCGCCGCCGCCGCTGTTTCTCAACCAGCTGACTCACATGATCCTGCGCAACGCGCTCGACGGCTGCGACGACCCGTTCACGCTGCGCGCGGCGGAGCTGTTTTTTCGCCCGCAGAAGGCCTCTACGCTGAACGGCGCGCTGACGCTGGCCGATCTGGAGCTGATCGAGGCGCGCGAGGCCGAGCACGCGCATGCGCCGCTGGCCGCGATGCTGGAGCCGGACCCGATGGCCGCGCTCGACGTGATGGACCAGAGCAACGCCTGGACATGGTGGAGCCGCTCCGACGCGCACTCCATGGCGCTGAACTTCGGCGGTGAGCCGCGCAGCCGCGCCGGGCTGGCCGCCGCCATCGCCGCCTGGCTGCGCCACCTCATGGGCCTGCGGGTGCTTGTCGAGCCGCTGGCGGACGTGGCCGACCACGATTTCCGCTGGTATGTGGGGCTGGACGCCGACGCCTCGGCGCTGGGCGCGGCGCTGTGGCGCGGCGAGACGCCGCCGGACGATCTGACCCGGCGGCTGATCGGGTTGTTCCGTCTGCATTTCCTCGATCCCGCGCAGGCGGCGCCCGCGCTTGAGGGGCGTCCGGTGTATCTGCTGATGGCGATGACGCGCGATAACGTGGTGCGGCTCAAGCCGCAGAACCTGATCGTCGGCCTGCCGCTGGCCGACGCTGTCTGAGCGGGGAGGGGGCGATGGCTCGGCAGACCGTCCGCATCGGGATCGTCGCAACGGCGCGCAGGCCGGTAAGCCGCTGGGCGACCCGCAGCTTCGCGCCAAGCGCCGTGCTGGACGCGGCGCCCGAGACGCCGCCGGGCGCCGTGCTCGCCGAGACGGCGGAGACCACCACGGTTTATGCCGGTCCGGCCGAAATCCTGCTGCACTCCGGCGAGACCGGGCATTACCGCGACAACCTCTCCGGTCGCGCGTCGGTCTGGGTGGCCCTCAAGCCGGGCGGCGCGGCGCCGCAGATCGTCGCCGCCACGGTCAACCCGCACGAGGGCGAGGCGCTGGCGGGCGACGACGGGCTGCTGGTTGAGGCGGTGTCGATGCCGCCGCTGCTGCGTCAGGCGGTTGCGGCGTTCTTCGCCGCGCACCATGTCGAAGTGGCGTTCGAAAAGCGCAAGCGCCGCCGCGCCGACCCCGAGGCGCTGGCGCGGCGCGGCCCGCACGGCGGGGAGGGCGGACGGTGACCCGCGACAGCTTCATCGCGCGCTGGTCGCGGCTGAAGGGCGAGGCGGCGCAGGAGGGCGCAGCTTCGCCGCCGCCCGCAGTCCCGCCAGCCGACCCGCCCGCCGTCCCGCCCGCCGCCGACGCGCCCGTGGAGCGCCCGCCGCTCACCGCTGCGGAAATCGCCGCGCTGCCGCCGGTCGAGACCCTGACCCCGCTCAGCGACATCGCGCCATTCCTGCGCAAGGGCGTGCCCGCGCTTCTGCGCAACGCGGCGTTGCGGCGGATGTGGACGCTGAACCCCGCGATCCGCGACTATGTGGACGACGCGATGGAATACGCGATGGACTGGAACACGCCCGGCGCAATTGTCGGCAATGGCCCGCTGAACGCGGGCGACGATCCGCTGGCCATGGCGCGCAGGCTGATGGATGGCGCGCGCGCGCCGCAACCCGAACCTGAGGCGGCGCAGCCGGAGCGGATCGCCGAGCCCGCCCCTGCGCCCGAAACCGCGTCTCCGCCGACTGATGCGGCGAAGGATGCGGCTGAGGACGTCGCCGCGGCGGGCCGCGCGCCCGGCGCGGACGATGCCGCCGCGCCAGACGCAGTGCGGCGCCGCCGCCACGGCGGCGCGGCGCCGTCATGACACGGTCCGGCGCGGCGCCGTCATGACACGGTCCGGCGCCGCGCCGTCATGACACGGGCCGGCGCCGCGCCGGCCGGGCGGGAGGTCTGTGACCGCCTTTGCACCCGTCAGTTGACGATGGGCGGATCTGGCGCGTTTCTGCGGCGTCTCCGGGTTTCGCGTCGTGACGGTATCCGGCGTCGCTCGGCGGCCGCGTGTGCGCCACGGTCCGCGTGCGATCCCGTCCGTCGCCAACGACCCAGGCTTGTCCCGGCTGCTTTCGCACACCCGGTGGGAGAAAGCCGCGCGATGATCGAGCGGCGCATCTCCGCAGGCGATGTTCCCTTGATCGCCGGACCGGGGTTCGCGACGGGCGATCACAGCCCGCGGCCGCGCCGCAAGCCGCGAGCCGCCGGATTTCAGGCGACGAATGCAGAATGCGCCGCGTATCGCGGAGGTCTTGCGCAACGGTGAAGTCCTCCGGCCGCCCCGTGACGCGCGCGGCGGGGAACGGCGCGGCGGGCGGCGCCAATTCCTGGCCGCCGCATCGACCCGGGCAATCTCCCGTCGCGCATCCGTCCGGGGTCATCCGTCATTTGAGTTCGAAGCCGCGTCTGCGCGTCTGCAGGTGCTTGACGCAGTCGGTCGGGAACGGTAACGCACTCTCCGTCAGCGCGGCGTCCAAGGCCGTAGCGACTGCGGGCGGCGCACCAATCGTGCGCCCGCAGGTGGGGAATAGTTTAACGGTAGAACAGCGGTCTCTGACACCGTCAGTCCTGGTTCGAATCCAGGTTCCCCAGCCAGCCAGAATCTTATCAAAATCAGTCACTTACATAATTTCTGGGTCCGGCGCCGGGAGGCGGTTCGGAGCCTGGTTTGGAGAATCCAACAGCGCCAGGCGCGCTTCCAGCTTGCGAATGGCGTTCAGCGCAAGCTCGGTATCCGTCGCCGCGTAGTGCTTTTCGAGGATTCGATTGACGTCTGCCGAGGCGTGGCCCGTGATCGCGGTGATCTCCGGGACGGTGCAGCCGGAGGCGCTAAGACGCGTGACTGCGGTGCCGCGAGTATCGCCGATCGCGACATGCTCGACGCCTGCTGCCCTGATGGTTTGCCGGAACATCTTGTCGAAACCGCCCTTCGTTAAAGGCTTGCCGCGCGCACCCACGATTATCGTCGGGCGCAGGCGCGCATCGGAAACTCGCTGATGTCGGGCACGTCCGGCGTGAACGGGATCAACCGTTCACCGGAGGTCTGCGGGGCGCGCGCAACGAAGGTTCTGCCCCGGCGCGACAGTCCCCGGAACGGATAGAACTCGGGGCGCTGCGGCGGCTGCGTCCCAGCAGCCGCGCTTGCAGCGCGCGGCGGCGCGTCGGCGACATAGGCGCCGTCGCCGACGCGCGCTACAATTGCCTTCCGCGAGCAGCGTGTCGAACGCCTGGAGGACGGTATTGCGCGACACGCCACGGTCGCGCGCGAGCGTGCGCGTCGAGGCCAGGCGCTCGCGCGGCGCCAGCGCGCCCTGCTCGATGGCCGCGCGGAGGCTGTCGACGATCTGCGCATAGACCGCGCGGCCCGAACCGCGCTCGACGCTCACAAGGGCGCCTATTCCTCTGGCGCCTTTTCTCATTTTGGCCCTCGCTGGGTTGATTCTTTGGAATGGCGCCTACAGAACTTCCACAATGGCTCTTTCGGGTCGAGCGTCGCGGCGCGATCACTTCCGCCAAGGACGCAACCGCCCGGAAGCTCAAGACCGGGGCTCCAGTTCGGGGCCGAAGGTCGAGGAGCCGCAAAGCCGCGCGAGGCGGGCGGGCCGTCCGATGATCGACAGGCGCCGCGCGTCGTCGCGCAGCAGGCGAGGTCCAAGCCAATGCGCAACCGAAACAAGATGGAAGAAGCCTGCGAGCAGTATGCGGACGACCGGATGCCGCGCCGCGATTTCCTGCGCCGCATGACTTCCCTAAGGATCTCCACGCGCGGCCAATGGCTGCGGAGCTTGCGGATCAGTCGCCGCAGATGCGCGGCGATCTCGCGCCCGCTGGGCCGCTTGGCCGGGCGCAGCACCGCAGTCACGAAGCGCCCCGCGCCGTCGAACACCATGATCGGCTGAAAGCCGTACTCGTTGTAGTGGGCATTGAACAGCCACAACTGCTGGCCGCCGCGCACGGCGTCGAAGGTATCATCAATGTCGAGCGTGATGTGCCGGGGCGCCTGCGCGAAGCTGGCGCAGTAGAGCGCCACCATCGCCCGCCCCATGCGCAGCAGCATGCGCCGGTCAGGCAGGTTCTCAAGCCGACTGATGGTGGACTGCGAGCAGAGGTCGCGCGCGCCGGGCGCGCGCTCCAGCGCCATCTTGAACACCGGGTCGGCGCGCAGGGTGTTGGCGTCGATGCCGTCCTCGTAGCCCGCCGCGATCATCAGCATCCGGAAGCGCAGGATCTCCTCCATGCCGTGCAAGGCCGCCGCCACCGCCGGGATCACCGGGGACACCGAGCGACTGGCCGAGGCAGAGATCGACCTTTCCGTCGGAACCGTCGGCGACGCCTATGACAATGCCTTGGCCGAATGCGTCATCGGCCTGTTCAAAGCCGAGGTCATCAACCAGATCGGGCCGTGGCGATCGATGCGCGAAGCCGAATAGGAAACGTTGAAATGGATCGATTGGTATAACAACTGCAGGCTTCTTGGCCCCATCGGCTACATGCCGCCAGCAGAAGCAGAGGAGGCGTTCTATGCAAACATGAACACATTCGATATGGTCGCCTATTCATTGAAAAAACCACCCTCCGGTAAACCCGGGGCGGTTAAAGCCGACCAGCCGCGAGGGTCCTGTGAGGGCGGCGTATGGGAATTGCGCGACGTCTTGCGCGGCTTCGCCGGCGCCGCCTCCAGCGCTTCGATCCGCGCCAGCAGCGCCGCAATCTGCGCCGCTTGAGCGACAGTCTGCGCTGCTTGGCCATCGATCAGCAGAGACTGACGCTCCAGAAGTGTGTCCTTCTCTGCCTCGGTCAGGCGGTATCGTAGCGAGCGAGTCACGAGAAGTTTGACCCAGACCAGCGCCCTGAAATCAAGCGAAAATGCCAATAGGGTGCGTGGTTACAGACTCAGGGCGGATGTGCGCGCATCCTGGTCGAATCAGTCTACATGTTAAAGTTGTATCGACGTGCCACTACACAAATCCATACCGAAATTACAACTTATCTTTGTAAGCTTTACAGCCTAAAGTTGTATATATGACGACACGCATAGCGTGAATCGTTTTTTTTATTTCAACTAAGAGATAGATAATCAATATTATCAATATTGTATAATTCTTATGGAACCCAACGCGCTCATTCATTTACGTTTTTTAATTGATATAAGCCAATTTTTGATCATTAATAATCCAATGTTTGGATCAGGTTTGTAGCGAAAGCAAGGAATTCTCTGTGCGGTTGAGTTGAGAAGCTCTCCACCGCCGGATCACCTTGAGATTTGACGCCATGAACCGGATCGGTCGTCTGGCACGCGTACGCAGCAAGAACTGTGCGCGTCCGGGCAGGATTAGGAGTTCGATTGAATGGCCGTCACCAACAATTTCAGCGCCAGCACGCTCGATCTGAATGGCAAGGTCGCAATCAACCAGCCGACGGCGCTGGTTTGGGGGCCGGACGGACGGCTCTACATAACCGAGGCGGATGGAGACGTGCGGGTGCTGAGTGTCGCGTTCGGCGACAAGGACCCGCTCGACGCCAACAACACCGCCCAATTCTACGTGACCGAAGCGCTCACGCTGAACCTGATCAAGGGCGCGATCCAGAACCACGACGACAACGGCGCCGTGAACGCCGGACAGAACCGTCAGGTGACCGGCATCGACGTCACCCAGCAGTTCGACGCTGACGGCGACCCGGTGATGATCAACGGCAAGCCTGCGGTCACCATCTACGTCACCTCGTCCGACAGCCGCATCGGCGCTGGCGGCGGCGGCGGCGACATCAACCTCGACACCAACTCCGGCGTCATCACCAAGATGGTGCAGACCGGCGCAAACACCTGGGACGCGATCGACATCGTGCGCGGCTTGACCCGTTCGGAGGAGAACCACGCGACGAACGGGCTGGAGGTGATCCAGGTTCTAGACGCCAACGGCAAGCTGGTCTCTGAACGGCTGATCGTCGCTGCGGGCGGCAACGCCAACACCGGCGCGCCGTCTAACAACTTCGCAGGCCAGCCGGAACGGCCGCTGTCGGGCGCGCTGCTCGAGGTCGATCTGACCATGCTGAGCAAGATGCCGGTGCTGACCGCCGCGAACGGCCGCCAGTATGTCTATGATCTGCCCACGCTCGACGACCCGACCCGCGCCGGGAATCCCGACAGCAACGATCCCTTCGGCGGCAACGACGGGCGCAACAGCGCCAAGCTGCTGGCCGACGGCCCGGTCTCGATCTACTCGCCCGGCTACCGCAACGCCTATGACGTCGAGGTCAGCGACGACGGCCGCGTCTGGGCCTACGACAACGGCGCCAACAACAGCTGGGGCGGGCGGCCGATCGGCGAGGCGGGCGACAACGGCGACACTGTCGATCTGGCGCAGGCGCTCGGCTATATCGCGACGAACCTCAACAACGGCGAGGGCAACGCCAGCGACCCGATCAACCTCGTGAACTGGAATCCGTCCAACAAGGACAATTTCCACGAGGCGACGCGCTCGGATGATCTTGCAGGCCGGGCGCTTTCCGCGGGCCAGGGCGGCGCGCAGACCTTCGTCCATGACGGCAAGACCTATGTCTATGGCGGCCATCCCAACCCCACGCGCGCCGAGGGCGCGCTGGCGGGGCTGCTGTTCTCGCCGAAATCCGGCGTGGCCGACGCCTATCTCCTCGTCTCGGACCACGACAGCTACGCGGACGACGATCTCGACGTAGCGGATTCGGCGGCGGTGCTCGCCTGGTTCGCGCAGGTCGAGGCGGCCAATCCGAAGAACGGCATCTACGGCGGCAACTCCGGCGACCTGACCAAGAAGGTGCTCGCGGTCACGCCGGGCGTGCTCTACGACATCTACTCGTTCGCCGACGGCTCGGGCGCCGCGGTCGTCGCCGGCGGCGCGGCGCCAGCGAATGGGACGCTGATCGGCCAGTCCGGCCTGCCCGCCGACATCGCCGAGATCGTCGCCTACCGCAACCCGATCGAGGGCGACTACAACGAGGCCGGCAAGACCGACGGCGCGCTCGACACCGGCAACGG
>CAZOZE010000221.1:0-3551 GCA_964584215.1 uncultured Rhodobacterales bacterium | reverse complement strand
CGCTGTATTACACCGCCGGGCTGCTGGAGGGGACCGAGACCATCGCGTTCTTCGCCCTGCTGTGCCTCGCGCCGCAGTGGTTCGCGCCGCTGGCGCTGGGCTTCGCCGCGCTGACCTTCCTCACCGCCTTCGCCCGGCTGGTCCATGCGCGCAAGGCGTTCGCCGCGGCGCCGTGAGACCCGGTTCAGCGCGCCAGCGCCAGCAGCGCGGCGCGGTCGGGGCGGAAGTCCTGCGCCACCCAGGCCGCGCGCAGCCGCGCCAGCGTCGCGCCCAGCGCAGGCCCCGGCGCCGCGCCCGCCGCCATCAGGTCGCCCGCCGTGACCGGCAACACCGCCGCCGCGCCGCGCGCGAGCTCCGCCTCAAGGTGCGGCGGCGGCGCCGCGCCGTCCGCCGCCGCGTCGAGCAGACAGGCGTCGCGCGCCGCGTCGATCCCGTGCAGGTGCGCGCGCGCGGCGGGCGGCGCGGGGTCGGCGCGCGCGGCGGCGATTGCGGCCAGCCGCCCGGCCTCGGCCCGCGACAGCCGCCAGTCGCCCCATCCGCCGCCCAGCGCCGCCGCCCGGCGCGGCCATCCGGGGGCTGCGCCCGCTGCGCGCTCCATCTCGACCAGCGGCCCGATCAGCCTCGCGTCGGCGCCCGGCGCCACCGCCGCCAGCACGCCGCAGGCCGCCATCGCCGCCATCGCCTGCGCCGGGTCGGGCGCCCCCAGCAGGCGGCGCATCTCGTGGCCCACCCGTTCCCGCGACAGACGCGCCAGCCCGTCCACATGCGCCGCGCAGGCCGCAAGTCCGCCCGCATCGACGCCTGCGCGGCTGAACCACGCGGTGAAGCGGAAAAACCGCAGCACGCGCAGATAGTCCTCGGCGATCCGCGCATGGGGGTCGCCGATGAAACGCACCCGGCCCGCGCGCAGGTCGCTCAGGCCCCCCAGCGGGTCGATCACCGCGCCGTCGGCCCGCGCATACAACGCGTTCAGCGTGAAGTCGCGCCGCGCGGCGTCCTCGGCCACGTCTTCCGTATAAGCGACGGTGGCGCGGCGCCCGTCGGTGGCCACGTCGCGGCGCAGGGTGGTCACCTCGAAGCCGCGCCCCAGCGCCACCGCCGTCACCGTGCCATGCGCAAGCCCGGTGGGAACCGCGCCCAGCCCCGCGCCCTCAAGCAGCGCGACGGTGCGCTCGGGCGGGCAGCGCACGCAGATGTCCACGTCCGCCGCATCGCGCCCCATGAGCGCGTCGCGCACGCAGCCGCCGACGAACAGCGGCTGCGCCCCGGCCAGCGCCGCCATCACCGCGCGCGTCGCCTCCGCCGCCAGCCAGCGCGGCGCGATGCGCGTCATGCGGCGGAGGCTTCGCGCGCGGCGGCGACCCGCTCGGCCAGCCCGCGCAGCATGCCCGCCGTGGCGCCCCAGATGAAGCGATCCCGCCACGGCATCGCCCAGAAATGGCGCTCGACGCCGCCATAGACGCGGCTCATGCGCTGGTGGCTGCGAAAGTCCATCAGGAAGTCCAGCGGCGTCTCGAACACCGCCTCCACTTCGCCCGGCTCGGGGCGTGGCGAAAACCCGTCCGCCACCAGCCCCAGGAACGGCGTGATCGCATAGCCGGTGCCGGTGGCGTAGCCCTCCAGCGCGCCCAGCACCTCGACCTGCTCCGGCGCCAACCCGATCTCCTCACGCGATTCGCGCAAGGCGGCGGCCAGCGGCGAGGCGTCGGCGCGGTCGAGCTTGCCGCCGGGAAAGGCGATCTGGCCGGGATGCTCGCGCAAGCTCAGCGGGCGCTGCGTCAGGATCACCGACAGCCCGTGCGCGCGCCGCGCCACCGGGCACAGCACCGCCGCCGGGCGCAGCGGCGTCTTGCGGCGAAAGCCGGGGTTGAGGTCATGGTCGCCGCGCGCCGCGCCCGGCGGCGCCAGCAGCGCGCGGCGCAGGTCGGCCTCGCTGACCGGAACAAAGCTCAAAGCCCCATCTCCGCCGCAGGCTGGATAGGGAAGAACGCGCCGCCCGAGACGAGGCCGAACCAGCGCGCGCCGTCATGGTCGCGCACCGCGCCGATCTCGGCGAGCCGGTAGAAGGTCTTCCGGTCGATCAGCGCCTCCAGCCGCCCGCGCACATGCACATAGGGGCGCGGCGCGCCGGTTTCGGCGTCGCGCGCCACCCGGATCGGATGCTCCGGCCCCGCCGCAACCGTGTCGTCGAGGTTGGTCTCGAACACCAGCCGGTCGCCGTCGCGGTGGAAATCCACCGCCACGAACGGCGCGTCGTCCACCCGGATGCCGACCTTCTCGACCGGCGTCACCAGGAAATAGGCGTCGCCGTCGCGGCGCAGCACCGAGGCGAACAGCTTCACCATCTCCGGCCGCCCGATCGGCGTGCCCATGTAGAACCATGTCCCGTCGGTCGCGATGCGCATGTCGATGTCGCCGCAGAACGGCGGGTTCCACAGATGCACCGGCGGCGGGCCCTTCTTCGCCGCCTTCGCCGCCGCCAGCGCGAGGGCGTCGGCGGAGGGCGGGTTGTCTCGCTCTGGCATTTGCGCTCCCGTGATCCACCTTGTCTTGGGGAAGATAGACGATCACGCTAGGTTTTGCGACGCGCGCGGCCCGGCGGGTCGCGACGCGGGTCATGCAAGGAGAGCGCGATGCCTGAAGCAACCGACGCCGTCGCCGGAATCGAGGCCGCCGCAGAAACGCTCGCCCGCGCGCGCGCCGAGATCGCGCGCCGGGTGATCGGGCAGGAGGTGGTGGTCGATCTGGTGCTGAACGCGCTGATCTCCGGCGGCCACGCCCTGCTGGTCGGCGCGCCGGGGCTGGCCAAGACGCGGCTGGTCGAGACGCTGGGCGTGGTGCTGGGGCTGAACGCCAAGCGCGTGCAGTTCACGCCCGACCTGATGCCCGCCGACATCCTGGGCGCGGAGGTGCTGGAGGAGGGCCGCGACGGTGCCCGCGCGTTCCGGTTCATCGAGGGGCCGATCTTTGCGCAGCTGCTGATGGCCGACGAGATCAACCGCGCCAGCCCGCGCACGCAGTCGGCGCTGTTGCAGGCGATGCAGGAGAAGGTGGTGACGGTGGCCGGCGCGAATCGGCCGCTGCCGCAGCCGTTCCATGTGCTCGCGACGCAAAACCCCATCGAGCAGGAGGGCACCTATCCGCTGCCCGAGGCGCAGCTTGACCGGTTCCTGCTGCAGGTCGATGTGGATTATCCCACGCTGGAGGCGGAGCGGCGCATCCTGCTGGCCACCACCGGCGCCGAGGACGCGGTGTCGGCGCCGGTGATGGCGCCGGGCGATCTGGAGGCGATCCAGCGCATCGTGCGCCGGATGCCTGCGGGCGAGAGCGTGGTGGAGGCGATCCTGCGGCTGGTGCGCGCGGCGCGGCCCGGCGAGGAGGGCGGTCACGATCTGGTGAACCGCGCCGTCGCCTGGGGGCCGGGGCCGCGCGCGGCGCAGGCGCTGATGATGGCCTGCCGCGCCAAGGCGCTGCTGGAGGGGCGGCTGGCGCCGTCGGTGGCCGACGTGGCGGCGCTGGCGCGGCCCGCGCTCAAGCACCGCATGGCGCTG
>CAZOZE010000220.1:0-3695 GCA_964584215.1 uncultured Rhodobacterales bacterium | reverse complement strand
GGCGCGGTCATGGGCGGAGATGCCGGTGGTCACGCCCTCGCGCGCCTCGATCGACACGGTGAAGGCGGTCTCGTGGCGGCTCTGGTTGGCGGCGGCCATCAGCGGCAGGCCCAGCCGGTCGAGCCGCTCGCTGGTCATCGCGAGGCAGATCAGGCCGCGCCCGTGGGTGGCCATGAAGTTGATCGCGTCCGGCGTGGCCATCTGCGCGGGGATCACCAGATCGCCCTCGTTCTCGCGGTCCTCGTGATCGACCAGGATGAACATGCGCCCGTTGCGCGCCTCCTCGATCAGTTCCTCGACGGTGGCGATGCAATCGCTGAACTCGGTGCTCACGCCATGCTCTCCCGCAGGCTTTCCTGAAGCCGCGCCACATAGCGCGCCAGCACGTCGATCTCGAGGTTCACCCGCCGTCCTGCGCCCATGTCGCCGAACGTGGTCCACGCCTTGGTGTGCGGGATCAGGTTGACGCCAAAGCGCGCCGCGCCGTCCGCGCCCTGCGACACCTCGTTCACGGTCAGCGAGGCGCCGTCCACGGCGATCGAGCCTTTCGGCGCGATGAACGGCGCCAGCGCGGCGGGCGCCTCGATGTCAACGCGGGTGCTGTCGCCCTCGGGCCGGGCCTCGACGACGACGCCGACGCCGTCAACATGGCCCGAGACGATGTGCCCGCCCAGTTCGTCGCCGACCTTCAGCGCGCGCTCCAGATTGACCCGCCGCCCGGTCGCCCAGTCGCCCAGCGTGGTTTTCGAGACCGTCTCGGCGGAGACATCGACCGCGAACCAGCCGCGCCCGGCTTCGGTTCCGCGATCGACCACGGTCAGACAGACGCCGTCGCAGGCGATGGAGGCGCCCGGCGCGATGGTCGCGGGGTCATAGGCGGTGGCGATGCGCGCGCGCAGGTCGCCGCGCCGCTCTATCGCCACAACCGCGCCTGTGTCGGTGATGATGCCGGTGAACATTGTCGCTGCTCTCGCTCGGATGCGCCGCAGGGCTTAAGACGCATCCCCCCTCAGGGCAAGGCCTGCGCGGCGGATGGCCTCAGACGGGCCGCCACGCGCTCAGCACGTCCTCGCCCAGCGTCTCGGTCGTCGTCAGCGCAAAGCGCGGCGCGTCGGCCAGCGCCGCGAGGTCGAGCCGCCCCACCGCCGCGCCGCCGTCCGCGCCCAGCGCCAGCCCGGCGGAGAACCAGGCGATCTCGTCGGCCAGTCCGTCGCGCAGCAGCGCCGCCGCGATCCGCCCGCCGCCCTCGCACAACACCCGCGTCAGGCCGCGCGCGCCGAGCGCCTGAAGCGCGGCGGCGACGTCGATCTCGCCGCTCCGGTCCGCCACCTCGATCAGCGTCGCGCCCGCGTCGCGCAACGCCCGCGCCCGGGCGGCGTCCACGCCCGCGCGGTGCAGCAGCCACAGCGGCCGCTCCCCCGCCGAGCGCGCCAGCCGCGACATGAGCGACAGGCTGAGCGCGCCGTCGGCGATCACCCGCACCGGGCTGCGCGCCGCCAGCCCCGGCAGCCGCACGTCGAGCTCGGGATCGTCGGCGCGCGCGGTGGCGGCGCCGATCAGCACCGCGTCGGCCTCCGCCCGCATCAGATGGACGCGCGCGCGCGCCTGCGCCCCGGTGATCCAGCGGCTCTCGCCCTGCGCGGTGGCGATCCGCCCGTCGAGGCTGGCGGCGAGCTTGAGCGTCACCCACGGCCGCCCGCGCGCCAGCCGCGACAGAAACCCCGCGTTCAGCGCGCGCGCCGCATCCGCCATCAGCCCGGTCTCGACCGCGATCCCCGCGCCGCGCAGCCGCTTGAACCCGCGCCCGGAGACGCGCGGATCGGGATCGTCGATGGTCGAGACCACCCGGCGCAGGCCGGCGTCCGCCAGCGCGTCGGCGCAGGGCGGGGTGCGGCCGTGATGGGCGCAGGGCTCCAGCGAGACCCAGGCGGTCGCGCCGCGCAGGCTCTCGGCCCCCCAGCGGTCGCGCGCCTGCATGAGCGCCACCTGTTCGGCGTGCGGGCGGCCCGAGGCCTGCGTGAAGCCGCGCCCCAGCACCCGGCCCTCGCGCGCGATCACGCAGCCGACCGAGGGATTCGGCCAAGTCGTGCCGAGGCCGCGCCGCGCCAGCGCCAGCGCCGCGCGCATCTGCGCGGCGTCGTGGTCGCTGAAACTCACGGGGCGTCGGGGCTGGCGAGGGGGCGCAGTTCGGACACGAAGTCCTCGAAGTCGCCAGCCTCCTGAAAGTTCTTGTAAACGCTGGCGAATCGCACATAGGCCACGGTGTCGATGCGCGCCAGCGTCTCCATCACGATGCCGCCGATGATGTCGGAGGAGATGTCGGTGTCGCCCAGCGATTCCAGCCTGCGCACGATGCCGGAGATCATCTGCTCGACCCGCTCCGGCTCGATGGGCCGCTTTTGCAGCGCGATGCGGATCGAGCGCGCCAGCTTGTCGCGGTCGAAATCCTCGCGCCGCCCGTTCTTCTTGATCACCACGAGATCGCGCAGCTGCACCCGCTCATAGGTGGTGAACCGCCCGCCGCAGGCGGGGCAGAACCGGCGGCGCCGGATGGCGGCGTGATCCTCGGCGGGGCGCGAGTCCTTCACCTGCGAATCGAGGTTGCCGCAGAACGGGCAGCGCATGTTGATCTCCGCGACCGCTGACAGACCGCTACTATAGGGATGTCGCGACCGCTTGGGTAGCGTACGGGGAAAGGTGCGAGATGTTGGCGCCTGATGGCCCCATCAGCGATATTTTCTGGCGCCCCTTGTGGCGATCACGCCGCCTGCGCATCTGCGTCGCGTCCGGGTTGCACCGGGGCGGGGGCCGAAGCGACGCACAGCCCCAACACGGTCGCCCGGCGGGCCAAACGCCCTGTGGCGACGTGCGACCGAGCGTTTATGCCCTGAGGATGCTCGCAGCCATGAACCCCGACGATCACGCCGCCATCACCGCGCAAGCGGCGGTATTTTCCAGAATCGCCGACGCGCTGGCCGGTCTCGCCGCGCCGCCCACGTCGCCGCTGATCGTGGCGATGTCCTACGCCGTCGCGATGCGGGTGCTCGAGCGGATCGAGGCGCTGATCCACCCAGCCGCAGCGCACGACCTGCTGGACGAGATCGGCTCAGGCGCCGTCGTCTTGCAGCGCAGGCTCGCCATGGTCGAGGCGGCGGCGCAGAAAGCCGCCGCCATCTCCCTCACATCCCCAGATAGATCGGGAAGCGGTCGCACAGAACCTTGACCTTGGCCTTCACCGCCGCTTCGACCGCGCCGTTGCCGTCCTCGCCGTTCGCGGCGAGGCCGTCCACCACCTCGACGATCAGCCGGCCGATCTCGCGGAACTCCGCCTCGCCAAAGCCGCGCGTGGTGCCGGCGGGGCTGCCGAGTCGCACGCCGGAGGTCACCATCGGCTTTTCCGGGTCGAACGGCACGCCGTTCTTGTTGCAGGTGATGTGCGCGCGGCCCAGCGCCTTTTCGGTGGCGGCGCCGGTCACGCCCTTGGGGCGCAGGTCCACCAGCACGAGGTGGGTGTCGGTGCCGCCGGTGACCAGCGCGAGGCCGCCCTTGAGCAGTTCCTCGCCCATCGCCTGCGCATTGGCGATCACCTGCGCCGCGTAGGCGCGGAACTCGGGGCGCAGCGCCTCGCCGAACGCCACCGCCTTGGCGGCGATCACATGCATCAGCGGCCCGCCCTGCAGGCCGGGGAACACCGC
>CAZOZE010000219.1:0-14380 GCA_964584215.1 uncultured Rhodobacterales bacterium | reverse complement strand
AGTTCCGCAACCGTCTCGACGCCGTCATCAGCTTTGCGCCGCTGCCGCGCACGGTCATCATGCAGGTGGTGGAGAAGTTCGTGCTCCAGCTTGAGGCGCAGCTGCTCGACCGGGGCGTGGCGATCGAGCTGACGCCGGAGGCCGCCGCGTGGCTGGGCGAAAAAGGCTACGACGACAAGATGGGCGCGCGACCGCTGGGCCGCGTGATCCAGGAGTATGTGAAAAAGCCGCTGGCCGAGGAGCTGCTGTTCGGCAAGCTGGTCAAGGGCGGGCTGGTGCGGGTCACCGTCACCGACGGCGCGCTGACGCTGGAGTATCCCTCCCCCGACGCGCCGCGCCTGTCCAAGGACAAGACGCCGCTGCTGACGGCGGAGTAATGAGAACGCCCCCTCTCCCTGCGAGGGAGAGGGGGCGCGCTATCAGCGTCGAACGACTTGGCGCCGCTCAGGCGCGGTCGTCCTCCAGAAAATAGCGGATGTTGTCCTCGAAGCTGGCGTCGCGGACAAAACCCAGCGCCAGCGCCTTTTGCGGGTTCACATGCGCCCGCCAGCCCATCACGATCTTCTCCAGCACCGCGTCGCGGTTCCAGGTGATGCGCGAAACGGGCGCATCGCCCGCCACCTTGCGCATCGCCGCGATCATCTCGGCGACCGTATCGGTGCGGCCCGGCAGCGCGAAACAGCGGTTTTGCCCCAGCGCCGCCGCGTCCACCTCTGCGGCGTGCAGCAGGTTCTTCACGATCACGCGCGGCGAGCAGTGCCAGATCGGATAATCCTCGCCCACCGGACAGTTCGCGGTCTCGCCCTGCAGCGGCTCGCGGAAGATCGACGACATGAACGACGACGCGGCGGCGTTCGGCTTGCCCGGCCGCACGGTGATCGTCGGCAGGCGCAGGCCGCGCCCGTCGATGAAGCCCTTGCGCGACATGTCGGTGACGAAGAACTCCGCCGCCGCCTTTTGCGCGCCATAGGAGGTCTGCGGGTTGAGCGCGGTCCAGTCCTCGATCATCGCGGGCACGTCGCCGCCATAGACCGCGACCGAGGAGGTGAAGATCACCTGCGGGCAGGTTCCCAGGCGCCGCGCGCCCTCCAGCACGTTGAGCGAGCCGTGCAGGTTCACCCGCATCCCCAGATCGAACTCCGCCTCCGCCTGCCCCGAGACGACGGCGGCGAGGTGGTAGATCACGTCCCACCCCTGCCCGATCAGCGCTGCGGTCGCGTCGGCGTCGGTGATGTCGAGCGCCAGCCCCTCGGCCCCCGCCACCGGATCGGGCGCGCGCAGGTCGGCCTGCGCCAGCCGCGCCAGCGGCTTGCCGCGCAACGACCCTTGCGCCGCCAGCGCGCGCGCCAGCTTCACGCCGATGAAGCCGCCGCCGCCGACGATCAGAACGCGCGTCATGCGAAGGCGACCGCCGTCTGGCCCTGCTCCCCCAGCCCTTCGACGCTCAGGCGCATCGCATCGCCGGGCCTGAGAAACCGCTGCGGCGTCATGCCCATGCCCACGCCCGAGGGCGTGCCGGTCGAGATCACGTCGCCGGGGCGCAGCGCCATGAAGCGGCTCATGTAGCTGACGATTTCCGCCACGCCGAAGATCATGTCGGAGGTCGAATCGTTCTGGATCCGCTCGCCGTTGAGGTCGAGCCACAGGGGAAGGTTCTGCGGGTCGGGGATTTCGTCCGCCGTGACCAGCCACGGCCCCATCGGCGCGAAGGTGGGCGCCGACTTGCCCTTGACCCACTGGCCGCCCTTCTCGATCTGCCATTCGCGCTCGGACAGGTCGTTGATCACGCAATAGCCCGCGACATGGGCCAGCGCGTCGGCTTCGCTCACATGCTCGCAGCGCGCGCCGATCACCACGCCCAGCTCAACCTCCCAGTCGGATTTCACACTGTCCTTGGGGATGATCACGTCGTCGAACGGGCCGGACAGGGCCGAGGTCGCCTTGTTGAAGACGATCGGCTCCTTGGGCGGCGTCGCGCCGGTCTCCGCCGCGTGGCGGGCGTAGTTCAGCCCGATGCACCAGAAGTTCGGCGCGTCGGCCAGACACGACCCGATGCGCGGCGCGCCCTCCACCATCGGCAGCGCGCCGACATCCACGCGCCGCAGCGCGTCGAGCGCGGTCAGCGACACCCCCTCGCCCATGAAATCGGCGCCATGCGCCGACAGATCGCGGAGGCGGCCCTCCGCGTCGAGCACGCCCGGCTTTTCCTGCCCCAGGGGGCCGTATCGCAGCAGTTTCATGGTGTTTTCTCTCCCTGTTGGTCGGTCGCGCGGCCCCTTGTAACGCCGATTGCGCCGGGTCCGCCATAGCCGCTTGCGCGTCGCCGGAGCGCGTCGGCGCGGCGAAGCCGCGAGAGCGGGTCTCAGACCGCAAGCCGCGCCGCCTCCTCGAACAGCACCGCATGGCGCTCCGCCACCTCGGCGGGGTCGTCGCCATAGCCGCCGCCGAGCACGCCGACGACGGGAACGCCGCGCCCGCGCGCGGCCTCGAGCGCCATGCGGTCGCGCGCGCGCAGGCCCGCGTCGCTCAGGGCCAGCCGCCCCAGCCGGTCGCGGCGGTGCACGTCCACCCCGGCGTTGTAGAACGCCAGATCGGGCGCGCAGGCGGCGAACGCCGCCGCGATCCCCTGCGCGAAAGCCGCCAGATAGTCGGCGTCCTCCAGCCCATCCGCCAGCGCGACATCCAGATCTGACTGCGCCTTGCGGGCGGGAAAGTTCTTCGCGCCGTGGATCGAGAAGGTGAACACGCGCGGATCGCCCGCAAAGATGCGCGCCGTGCCGTCGCCCTGATGCACGTCGGCGTCGATCACCAGCACGCGGGCGACCAGCCCCTCGGCCAGCAGCGTCGCCGCCGCGACCGCGACATCGTTGAACACGCAATAACCCGCGCCATGGTCGCGCGCGGCGTGGTGCGAGCCGCCCGCGCCGTTGCAGGCGATCCCGTGCTCCAGCGCCAGCCGCGCCGCCAGCGTCGCGCCCGAGGCCGCCAGCCGCGCGCGGCGCACCACTTGTTCCGTCTGCGGCAGACCGATGCGCCGCACCGCCGCCGCATCCAGCCGTAGCGCCAGCGCGTCCGCCACATACGCCGGATCGTGCGCCAGCCCGAGCGCGTTGGCGGAGGCGGGCGCGGGCGCCAGCCAGCCGCCGGGGCGCATCAGGCCGCGCCGCTCAAGGCTCTGGCGCAGATAGCCGTATTTCGACATCGGAAAGGCGTGGCCGGGCCTCAGCGGCGCCACATAGTCGGGGTGGTGGACGATCGGCAGGCTCACCCCTCAAGCACCGCCGTCACCGCCGCCGCCGCCGCCGCTTGCGCCGCGACCAGCTTGCGCTCCAGCGCCGCGAAGTCCGCCGTCCGCCCGGCGCGCGCCAGCGCCGCGCGCAGGCCCGGCCCCGCCGTCTCCGGGTCGAAGGGCCGGTCCAGCGCCACACGCTCGACCTGTTGCAACGCCAGCATCAGCGCGTGGGCGTCGGCCAGCGTGCGCGCCGCGTCCGCGTCGAGCCACCCCGCCGCCGCCAGCGCGGGCGCCGCCTCGCGCGGGCTGCGCAGGTCAGGCAGGCGCGCGATCAGCAACCCCGCCTGCAACGCGAATTCGATGTCCATCAACCCGCCCTCGGCGTGCTTCAGCGCCCACGGGGTGGCGCGTCGGCCCCTGTGCGCCTCGGCGACGCGGGCGCGCATCTCCGCCACGTCCTTCAGCGTGGCGGCAGCGTCGCGCGCTGCGGCGCGCACCTCGGCGATGATCGCAGCGACGTCCGCCAGCACCGCCGCATCGCCCGCCACGCCGCGCGCGCGGGTCAGCGCCAGATGCTCCCATGTCCAGGCTTCTTCGCGCTGATAGCGCGCAAACGCGCTCAGCCGCACCGCCACCGGCCCCTTGCTGCCGGAAGGGCGCAGCCGCATGTCCACCGGATAGAGCGCGCCCTCGGCGGTGGGCGCAGTCAGCGCGGCGATCAGCGCCTGGGTCAGCCGCGCATAATACACCCCCGCAACCAGCGGCTTCGGCCCCGCGCTCTCCTCCACGCCCGCCGGATCGCAGATCACCAGCAGATCGAGATCCGAGGTCGCGGTCATCTCGGCGCTGCCCAGCTTGCCCATCGCCACCACCGCCGCGCCGCGCCCGGGCGGCGCCCCATACTTGCGCGCGAACTCCGCCACCACATGGGGATAGAGCGCGCGCAGGCAGGCTTCGGCGATGTCGGAGAACGCCTGCCCCGCCTCCGCCGCGCGCGCCACGCCGCGCAGCACCTGCACGCCGACGCGAAACCGCATCTCCTTGGCCCAGCGCCGCGCCGCGTCCAGCCGCGCCTCGTAGTCGGGCGCCGCATCCAGCCGCCCGGCGAGCGCGGCGGTCAGCGCGGCGCAATCGTCCAGCGGCTCGAAGAAGCTGCGATCCAGCACCGCGTCCAGCACGCCGGAATGGCGCCCCAGATACGCCGCGAGCCTCGGCGCCGCCGCGCAGATCTCGGCGATCAGGTCCAGCAGCATCGGGTTCGCCTCGCACAGCGCGAACAACTGCACGCCCGCAGGCAGGCCCGACAGGAAGCGGTCGAACTCGCCGATGGCGTCGTCGGGGCTGGCGGCGGCGGCGAGTTTTTCCAGAAACAACGGCATCAGCCCCTTGAAGCGCCGCCGCGCCCGCTCGCTGCGGGTGGCGGTGATGCGCCCGCCCATCCAGCCCTCGATCAGCGCCGCCGCCGCGTCGGGGCGCTGAAAGCCCAGACTCGCCAGATCGGCCTCGCCGGTCGGCGCCGCGCCGCGCGCGTCGGGCAGGAAATAGCCGTCGCAGATCGCGCGCACGTTCAGACACCGCGCCTCGACCTCCGCCTCGAACGCCGCGCGGTCGGGCCAGCCGCCCAGCGCCGCCACACGCGCGCGCGCCTCCGCCGACGCCGGGATGGTCTGGGTCTGCGCGTCCTCGACCATCTGCAGGCGATGCTCCAGCGTGCGGTGCGCCACATAAGCCGCGTCGAGCGCGGCGCGCGTCGCGGCGTCCAGCACCCCGGCCCGCTCCAGCGCGCGCAGCGCGCCGCGCGTGGTTGGGTCGCGCAGCGAGGCGTCGCGGCCGCCGCGCACAAGCTGTTGGGTCTGCGCGAAGAACTCGATCTCGCGGATGCCGCCGAGGCCCAGCTTCACGTCGTGGTCGGCAATCTCGAACCGCGCGCCCACCCCCTTGTGCGCGCGGATCTTCAGCCGCATGTCGTGCGCGTCCTCGATGGCCGCGAAGTCGAGGTGCTTGCGCCAGACGAAGGGGATCAGATCCTTCAAAAACCGCGTCCCCGCCGCCAGATCGCCCGCCGCCGCCCGCGCCTTGATATAGGCCGCGCGCTCCCACGTCCGGCCCACGCTTTCGTAATAGGTCTCGGCGGCGTCCATGCTCAGGCAGACGGCGGTGGCGCCGGGATTGGGCCGCAGCCGCAGGTCGGTGCGGAACACATAGCCCTCGGGCGTGATCTCGGAGATCAGCTTGACGATGCGCCGCACCGCCTGCACCATCCGCGCCTTGACCTCCGCCAGATCGCAGCGTTCCCAGCGCGCGTCGTCGAACAGGCAGATCAGGTCGATGTCGGAGGAATAGTTCAGCTCGCGCGCGCCCTGCTTGCCCATGGCGATGATCACAAGCCCCGCCTGCGCGGCGTCCATGCCCTTCAGCGGCCCGCCCGTCTCCGCCGCCAGCGCCGCGTCCGCCGCCACCTGCACCGCGCAGTCGGCGAGGTCGCTCAAGCCGCCCGTCACCGCGTCCAGCCCCCAGACCCCGCCCAGATCGGCCAGCGCGACCAGCAGCGCGGCGCGCCGCTTGGCCAGCCGCAGGGCGGAGCCGACCGCCTTCAGCCCTGCGTCCGCCTGCGGCGCCGCCAGAATTTCGGCCAGCGCCGCCTCGGGCGCGCGCGCCGCCGCCTCCGCCAGCCAGTCGCCCTCGCGGTCGATCAGCCGGGCGAGATAGGGGCTGGACCCCGCCGCCCCGGCGATCAGCGGGCGCAGCGCGGGGTCGAAGCGTTCCGCCACAGCGGCGCCGCTGTCGGCGTCCAGTGCGCGCGGCGCCGCCGTCAGGCGCGCGATCAGGCTGTCAGCGGCCTTCAAACCGCGCCTCGCGCTTGTCGAGGAACGCCGTCACCCCTTCCAGAAAATCGCGCGACGCGCCCGCCTGCCCCTGCAGCTTCGCCTCCAGCGCCAGTTGCGCATCCAGATCGTTGGCCGCGCTCGCCCGCAGCGCCTGCTTGGTGAGCCGCAGCGCCAGCGTCGGCCCCTGCGCCAGCCGCCGCGCCAGCGCGTCGGCGCGCTCGGCGAGCTGGTCGTCCTCCGCCACCTCCCAGATCAGCCCCCAGTCTGCGGCGCGGCCCGCCGGGATCGGCTCGGCGAACAGGCACATCCCCATCGCGCGCGGCGCGCCCACCATGCGCGGCAGCCAGTAGGTGCCGCCCGCGTCGGGGATCAGCCCGATGCGGGCGAAGGCCTCGATGAACACGGCGGAGCGCGCGGCGATCACCACGTCCGCCGCCAGCGCCAGGTTTGCCCCCGCCCCCGCCGCCGCGCCGTTGACCGCGCAGAGCGTGGGGATCGGGCAATCGTAGAGCGCGCGCAGCAGCGGCTCATACTCGTCGCGCAGCGTGCCCTCCAGATCGAGATCGGCGAGGCTGCGCGCGTCGCCCAGATCCTGACCCGAACAAAAGCCACGCCCGGCGCCGGTCAAAAGCACCGCCCGCGCCTCCTCCGGCGCGCGCTTCAGCGCGTGGAGCAGTTCGCGCCGCATCGGGCCGCTGAGGCAGTTCATCTTGTCGGGGCGGTTCAGCGTGATCCGCGCGACACCCGCTTCGACGGCGTAGAGTATGGTCTTGTAAGGCATTCCGCGCCCTCCCGGCCTGCGATCATAGCGGCTGGCGGAGCGGCGTCGAGCGGGTGCGGCTAGCCGTTCATCAACCGCTCAAGCCTGCGCGTCTCCTCCGCCGTCAGCGGCGCGGGCGGCGCCTTGGGCGCGCGCTCACGCCTGCGGATGAAGCGCCACGCCAGCAACCCGCCGCCCAGCAGCAGCGCGGGGCCGGAGAGCCAGATGAAGGCGTTGGCCAGCGAGAACCGCGGGGTCAGCAGCACATATTCGCCGTAGCGGTCCACCAGATACTGCACCGCCTCGGCGTCGCTGTCGCCCGCGACCAGACGCTCGCGCACCAGCAGGCGCAGCGTCTTGGCGAGGTCGGCGTTGCTGTCGTCGATGCTCTCGTTGCGGCAGACGAGGCAGCGCAGGTTGGCCGACAGCGCCCGCGCCCGCCCCTCCAGCGCCGGGTCGCCGAGCACCTCGTCGGGCTGCACCGCCCCCGCAGGCGCCGCCATCAGCAGCGCCAGCGCGATCAGCAGGCTGCGAAACACGCTCATTCAGCGGCGACCGCCGCAGCGGCCCCGTGCGCCTTCGCCGCGCGCGCGGGCGCGCCGACGCGATAGCGCCGGTCGGTCAGCGACAGCACCCCGCCCAGCGCCATCAGCACCGCGCCGCCCCAGATCCAGTTGGCGAACGGCTTGACATAGGCGCGCACGGCCCAGGCCCCGCCATCCGACTGCGGATCGCCCAGCACGATATAGAGATCGCGGGTGAAGCCCGCGTCGATCCCGGCCTCGGTGGTCGGCATCGGCGAGCGGCCCTCGGTGTAGAGCCGCTTCTCGGGCCAGACATGCGCTACCTGCACGCCGTCGCGGAAGGCGTGGAACTCGCCGCGCGTGGCGACATAATTCGGCCCCTGCACCTCGCGCACGCTGTCGAACGCCAGCGTATAGCCGCCGAAATCATAGCTGTCGCCGATGCGCGCGATGCGAATGTCCTCGACCTGCCAGGCGGTGATCGCCGCGACGCCCCAGATGGTGACGGCCAGACCCGAATGCGCCGCCCACTTGCCCCAGTCGGCGCGCGGCGCCCGCGACAGGCGGCGCAGCGTCTCCGCCGCCGGGGCCTTGAACAGCTTGCCGCGCTCGGCGATCTCGACCGCGACGCTGAGCACGATCCACACCGCCAGCGCCATGCCCACCGGCGCCATCGGCGAACGCCCGGTCTGTAGGCCCCAGACCAGCGCGCCGAACGCCAGCGCGCCCGCCGCCGCCCACCACAGCTTGGCGGCGACCTTGCCCAGATCGCCGCGCTTCCACGGCATCAGCGCCCCCAGCGGCAGCGCCAGCGCCAACAGCGCCATGAACGGCGTGAACGCCAGATCGAAGAACGGCGCGCCGACCGAGATCTTGTCGCCCGACAGCGCCTCGCGCACCATCGGCGCCATGGTCCCCGCGAACACCACGCCGCAACCCGCCATCAGCAGCAGGTTGTTCAGGATCAGCCCGCCCTCGCGGCTGATCGGCGAGAACACCCCTTCCGACTTGAGCGCGGGCGCCCGCCAGGCGTAGAGCGCAAGGCTGCCGCCGATGGCCACGATCAGCAGGCCAAGGATGAAGATGCCGCGCTCAGGATCGACCGCGAAGGCGTGGACGCTCTCCATCACGCCGGAGCGCACGATGAAGGTGCCCAGCAGCGACAGCGAAAAGCCCAGGATCGCCATCAGGATGGTCCAGTTCTTCAGCGACGAGCGCTTCTCGACCACGATGGCGGAGTGCAACAGCGCGATCGCCGCCAGCCACGGCATGAAACTGGCGTTCTCGACCGGATCCCAGAACCAGAACCCGCCCCAGCCAAGCTCGTAATAGGCCCACCAGCTGCCCAGCGCGATGCCCATGGTCAGCGACGCCCAGGCCGCCAGCGCCCACGGCCGCACCCAGCGCGCCCAGGTGGCGTCAACCCGCCCCTCGATCAGCGCGGCGGCGGCGAAGCTGAACGCCATGCTCAGCCCGACATAGCCGAAATACAGAAACGGCGGATGGAACGCGAGGCCGGGGTCCTGCAACAGCGGGTTGAGGTCGTTGCCGTCGAAGGGAACCGGGAACAGCCGCTCGAACGGGTTGGAGGTGAACAGCATGAACGCGAGAAACCCCGCGCCGATCATCGCCTGCACCGCCAGCGCCCGCGCCTTCAGCCCCGGCGGGATCTGGCGCCCGAACAGCGCCACCAGCGCGCCGAACAGCGTCAGGATCAAGACCCATAGCAGCAGCGAGCCCTCATGGTTCCCCCACACGCCGCTGATCTTGTAGATCAGGGGCTTGAGCGAGTGCGAGTTCGCCGCCACCAGCCGCACCGAGAAATCCGAGGTCACGAAGGCGTGGGTCAGCGCCGCGAACGACCCCGCCACCAGCGCGAACAGCACCAGCGCGGCGGGCGCCGCCATCGCCATCCAGTCCGACCAGCCGCGATGCGCCCCCACCAGCGGCGCGACCGACGCGACCAGCGACACGGCGAAGGCGATGATGAGCAGGAAATGTCCGAGTTCGGCGATCATGCGGCTTGTCCCCAATCCGTATCTGTCACGCAACTTACTCCGGCGACGCGGCGGCGCCAGTGCGGGCGCAGCGACATCTCGCCCCGCCGGTCAGTCTGCAAGCGTCCCGCGCTTCGGCGCCACGTCCGATCCGGCCACCTCGACGCCGGCGATCGCGTCGCGCGCGCCCGGCGCGCGCATCCCGGCGCAGCCCCGGCGCTCATACGCCGGGCGCGGGCTTTTTCAGCGTGTCGGCGACGTTCTTTGGCATGTATTTCTCGTCGTGCTTGGCGAGCACCTCCTCGGCGAGGAAGCGGCCTTCGCGCCAGTAGCCCTCGGCGACGACGCCCTGCCCCTCGCGGAACAGGTCGGGCAGCACGCCGGTGAAGGCGATCGGCACTTCGGTCTCGTAATCGGTCACGGTGAAGGTGATGTGCTTGCCCTCGCCGCGCACCACGGTGCCCTCGACCACCATGCCGCCGACGCGCAGCCGCTGGGTCGGCGCCGGGTTCTTCGCCAGCATCTCGGTCGGCGGCACGAAGAACACGATGGAGTCGCGAAAGCCCACCACCGCCAGCGCGGTCGCGCCGCTGATCATCACGGCGCCCGCCGCCAGCAGCATGATCCGCCGCTTCTTGCGCGTCATCGCCATCGCCTGCTCTCCCGTAATGCGCCTTCTCGAGCGCTCTGTTCTAACGCCGCCAACCTGACGCCTCGCTGTCGCGCGCGCTCGGCCGACGAAACGCCATAAGAACGGCGTTGACCTGCGCTCCAAGAATTATAGCGGCGCCGGTCAGATAAAAGAACAGCAGCGTCACTATGACACCAGCGAACGCGCCGTAGGTGATGGTGTAGGACGGCGCATAGGACAGATAGACCGAAAACCCCGCCGCGCCGCTGGTCCACAAGGCAACCGACACCCAGATCCCCGGCCAAAGCCTGCGCCGGGGCGGTCGCTGAGACGGCAGCAACAGGTTGATCTGGAACAGAAACAGCGCAAGGATCGCGACGCCGATCAGATAGCGCAGCGCGCCCACGCCGAACGGCGCGCGAAAGCCCGCGTATTTCTCCACCAGCGCCAGCGCCAGCGGCGCGCCGATGATCAGGAACCCCAGCAGCGCAAATGTCGCAGCCGCCAGCACCACGAAGCCCAGCGCGCGCAGGCGGCGGCGGACATAGCCGCGCGGCCTGCGCACGCCATAGGCGCGGTCGAAGGCGACGCGGATCGCCTCGACCGCGTTCGACGCCACCCACAGCCCGCCGACCGCCGACACCGTCAGCACCCCGTCGCGCACGCCCGCAGTGATGCCCTTGAGCACCGGCGCCAGCGTCTGCGCGATGTGCGGCGGCGCCAGGCCGAACAGCGCGTCCATCAGTCGGTCGCTCTCCATCCGGCCCAGCACGCCGCCGATCAGCGCCGTGGCGAAGATCGCGAACGGAAAGATCGACAGGAACGTGGAATAGGCGATGTAGCCCGACAGCGCATCGCCGTCCTGACGGCTGAACCGGCCCAGCGCCGAGGCCGCGATCCGCCACAGCGCCCTGAGCCGCCCCCAGTAGAGGTTCGCGGCCAGCCAGCCGGGAACCCCGCTCCCCGGCGCCGCCCTGCGCCGCGCCGCCGTCACGGAAACAGGGGCGCCGCCTCAAGCCCCTGCGTCTCGGGCAGGCCCAGCATCAGGTTGGCGTTCTGCATCGCCTGCCCCGAGGCGCCCTTCATCAGGTTGTCGAGCGTCGCGAACACGATGCTCCGCCCCGGCCGCCGGTCGGCGCACACGCCGACATGGACGTAGTTCGACCCGCTGACATGGCGCGTCTGCGGCGGCTGGCCGATCGGCGGCATGTGGATGAACGGCTCATCGGCGTAGCGCGCCGCCAGCGCCGCATGACAGGCCGCCGCGTCGCCATGCACATAGACCGTGGCGAGGATGCCGCGGTTCATCGGGCTGAGATGCGGGGTGAAGCTGCACACCACCGGGCGCCCGGCCATGCGCGAAAATTCCTGATCGAACTCGGCGGTGTGGCGGTGCTTGGCGACGTTGTAGGCGTGCAGGCCGCCGGAGACCTCGGTGAACAGCATCGCCTCCTTCGCCGCGCGGCCCGCGCCGGAGACGCCGGTCTTGAGGTCGATGATAATCTCGTCGGGGTCGATCACCCCGGCCTCCAGCAGCGGCAGCACCGCATACATCCCGGTCGCGGCGTTGCACCCCGTTCCCGCCACCAGCCGCGCCGGGCGGATCGCGTCGCGGTAGAACTCGGTCAGGCCATAGACCGCCTCGGCCTGCAGATCGAGCGCACGGTGTTCGTGGCCATACCATTCGGCATAGACCGCCGGATCGCGCAGCCGGAAGTCCGCCGACAGATCCACCACCTTCAGATCGCGCGGCAGCGCGCTCACCACCTCCTGCGTGGTGGCGTGCGGCAGGGCGCAGAACGCCAGATCGACGGCGGAGAAGTCCACGTCCTCGATCCGCGTCAGCGTCGGCAACTTCAGATGGCCCAGATGCGGGAACACCGCCGCCATGGCCTCGCCCGCGCGGCGGTCGGCGGTCAGCGCCGCGACCTCCATGCCCGGATGGGTGGCGATCAGGCGGATCAGCTCCGCGCCGGTATAGCCGCTCGCCCCCAGGATCGCGATTCTCGCCATGGTTCCCTCATGCTTTTTCAAGCACTTGATTAACGTTTTTCACCCCGTCACGCAATCCGCGCGCGACATTCACCCGAAATCGTGGCCGTAGCCGACATCCCCGAGCGGCGGATCGGCGAGGCCGTAGGTCGCCCGGCGCAGATGATCCATCAGGCCGCGCGCGTCGCTGCGGAACGCCGCCAGCCCCGCCTGCGGCAACGCCCGCCCGATGGTCACGCGCAGGTCGTGATGGCGGCGGCGGTTGAACTCGTTGATCAGCAGCGCCATGCGCAGGGTCAGGTGCATATGGCTCGCGACCTGGAACAGGCGGCTGTTCTGTCCCTCGAAAAACATCGGTATCACGGCGGGTTTCGCGCGCTGGATCATCTTGGCCGTGAAGGTCTTCCACGCCGGATCCATCGCCCGGCTCCACAGCCCCGAGCTGGTCGAGACCGTGCCGCCCGGAAAGATGCCGATGCAGCCGCCACTTTCCAGATACGCCAGCGCCGCGCGGCGTGTGCGCAGGTTCACCGTGGTCGCCTCGGGCGTGGCGTCGAAGTTCACCGGCAGGATCGTCTCGCGCAGGTCCTGCGCCTTGTGGAACACCTGATGGGCGAGGATGCGAAAGTCGCGGCGCGCCATCGACAGGATGCGCCCCATCGCCAGCCCGTCGAGGATGCCGAACGGATGATTGGCGACCACCACCACCGGCCCTTCGCGCGGGATGTTGGCGATGTCCCGTTCCGTCACCGCCAGCCGGATGCGATAGCGTTCCTGCATCACCTCCCAGAAGTCGCGCCCCTGCGCCACTTCGCGGTCATAGCCGCTGGCCATGCGGATCAGGCGCGGGCGCCCCGAGAGGTTTTCGATGCCCCGGATCACCGCCCGCCCGGCGCGCGTCCGCGCGCTGAAGGCGTAGCTGATCTCACGGGCCGCCGCCCCGTCGTTCACGATCCGCAGGTCTCCCGCTCCACACCGCCGCGCCCCGCCATTAGACCGGCCCGGCCCGGCGGTTCAAGAGCGATCGGCGCCGGAAGCGCCATGTCCGGCGGCGGCGGCTCAGTGGTTGTCGCGCGGCAGAACCTCCGCCGCGCGGTGATAGGCGGTGGCGAATTCAAGGCAGCCGCCCCCCTCCAGCTGGCCGACATGGCGGCGATAAAGCTCCTGCCACGGGGTCTGGTTGCTCAGCGCCGGCGGCTTCCACGCCGCGCGCCGCGCCGCGAGCGCCTCGTCGGAAATGATCAGGTCGAGCCGCCCGGCGTTGAGGTCCAGCCGCACCCGGTCGCCGGTCTCGATCAGCGCCAGTCCGCCGCCGACAGCGGCCTCGGGCGAGGCGTTCAGGATCGAGGGCGATTCGGAGGTGCCGGACTGCCGCCCGTCGCCCACGGTGGGCAGGTGCTCGATCCCCTGTTTCAACAGCGCGTCGGGCGGCTGCATGTTCACCACCTCCGCCGAGCCGGGATAGCCGACCGGGCCGACGCCGCGGATGAACAGCATCGCGTCCTCGCCGATCTTCAGCGCCGGGTCGTTGATGCGGTGGTGATAGTCCTCCGGCCCCTCGAACACCACGGCGCGCGCCTCGTGCACGCCGTCCTTCAGGAACCGGCGGCGGAAGTCGTCGGAGATCACCGAGGTCTTCATCAGCGCGCTGTCGAACAGGTTGCCGGTCAGCACGAGGAAACCCGCGTTCTCGCGCAGCGGGTCGGCGACGGGGCGGATCACGTCGCGGTCGCCGGAGCGGCGGTCGCCGATGTTCTCGTCCACCGTGCGCCCGGTCACGGTCAGCGCGTCGCCGTGCAGCAGGCCGGCCGCGCGCATCTCGCCCATCACCGCCGCCACGCCGCCCGCATGGTGGAACCCCTCGCCCAGATGCGCGCCCGCGGGCTGCATGTTGACCAGCAGCGGCAGGGCGTAGCCGAGCCGCTGCCAGTCGCGGATGTCCAGCTCCAGCCCGGCATGGCGCGCGATGGCGGCGATATGCGGCGGCGCGTTGGTCGAGCCGCCGATGGCGGTGTTGACCATGATCGCGTTCTCGATGGCGCGCCGGTCGATGATCTTCGACGGGCGCAGGTCTTCGTGCGCCATCTCGACGATGCGCTTGCCGGTGGCGTAGGCCATCTCCATGCGCTCGCGATAGGGCGCGGGGATCTGCGCCGATCCGGGCAGCGCCATGCCCAGCGCCTCGGCCAGCGCGTTCATGGTGCTGGCGGTGCCCATGGTGTTGCAATGGCCCAGCGACGGCGCCGAGGCGCAGACCCGGTTCATGAACTCGCCATAGTCGATCTCGCCCTCGGCCAGCTTGCGCCGTCCCTCCCAGATGATGGTGCCCGACCCCGCCAGCTTGCCCTTCCAGTGGCCGTCCAGCATCGGCCCGCCGTTCAGGCAGATCGCGGGAATGTCCACGGTGGCGGCGCCC
>CAZOZE010000218.1:0-12610 GCA_964584215.1 uncultured Rhodobacterales bacterium | reverse complement strand
TGTTCGACCCCGGTTTCGCGACCTTCTGGCGCGTGGTCTGACGCGCCGTCTTGGCGCGGCGCGCGTTCTCGCCTATCGCAACGCCACGCACCAACAGCAGGAGCCGCCGATGTTCTCCCCATCTTTCCCCGACCGCGCGCTGATGGCGCGGATCACCGCGAAGATGCTGCTGGAGATCGAGGCGGTGCATTTCCGCGCCGATCAGCCCTACACCTTCACCTCCGGGCTGGCGTCGCCGGTCTATATCGACTGCCGCAAGCTGATCTCCTACCCGCGCATCCGCGCGACGCTGATGGATTTCGCGGTTTCGACGCTGGCGCGCGACGCGGGCTTCGAGCGGTTCGACGCGGTGGCGGGCGGCGAGACGGCGGGCATCCCGTTCGCCGCCTGGATCGCGGATCGCCTCGGCCTGCCGATGCAATATGTGCGCAAGAAGCCCAAGGGCTTTGGCCGCGACGCGCAGATCGAGGGGCGCATCGCCGAGGGTCAGCGCGTGCTGCTGGTGGAGGATCTCACCACCGACGGCGGCTCGAAGCTGACCTTCGCCGAGGCGATCCGCCGCGCCGGCGCGGAATGCGCGCACACCTTCGTGGTGTTCTACTACGACATCTTCAGGCAGACGCCGCAGACGCTGGCCGACAACGGCCTGACGCTGCACTATCTGGCGACGTGGTGGGACGTGCTGGCGCTGTGCCGCGAAACCGGCGCCTTCGACGCCGCGACGCTCGACGCGGTGGAGGCGTTCCTGAACGATCCGCTGGCGTGGTCCGCCGCGCATGGCGGCGCCTACACGCCCAAGGGCTGACCGCCCGTTACGCCCCAGCCACCGCCACGTTGTCGATCAGCCGCGCGCGCCCCAGCCGGGCCGCCGCGAACACGCGCGCGGGCCGCGCCGGGTCGAACGTCTCCAGCGCCGCCAGCGTCTCGGCGTCGCGCGCTTCGACGTAATCCGGCGCCGCAAAGCCTGCGGCGACCAGCGCCGCCGCCGCCTCGGCCGCCGCCGCGGCCACCGGCCCGCCCGCCGCGATGCGCGCCGCCGCGCGGGTCAGCGCGGCGAACAGCGCGGGCGCGGCGGCGCGCTCGGGCGGCGTGAGGTAGCGGTTGCGCGACGACATCGCCAGCCCGTCGGCCTCGCGCGCGATCGGCGCGCCGAGGATGCGGGTGGGGATGTCGAGGTCGCGCGCCAGACGCCGGATCACCGCCAGTTGCTGCCAGTCCTTCTCGCCAAAGATCGCCACGTCCGCTTGCGCCTGGTTGAGCAGCTTGGTCACCACCTGCGCCACGCCGTCGAAATGGCCGGGCCGCGCCGCGCCGCACAGCACGTCGGTCAGGCCGCGCACCCGCACCTCGGTCGCAAAGCCCGGCGGATACATCTCCGCCGCATCCGGCGCGAACAGCAGGTCGCACCCCGCGCCCGCCAGCATCGCCGCGTCGCGGGCCTCGTCGCGCGGATAGCTGGCCAGATCCTCGCCGGGGCCGAACTGTGTGGGGTTGACGAAGATGGTGGCGACCACGCGCCCCGCGCTCTCGCGCCCCAGCCGCACCAGCGTCAGGTGGCCGTCGTGCAGCGCGCCCATGGTGGGGGTCAGCGCCACGCTCTCGCCGCGCGCGCGCCACGCGGCGACGCGCGCGCGCAGGGATGCGACGGTGCGCACGATGTCCATGGTCCCAGTCTCCCGTCAGCCCAGCGCCGCCGCCGCCTTGGCGATCAGCTCCGGCACACGCGGCCCCAGCGCGGCGAAGCGCGCGTCGGTCGTCTGGCCGCGCAGATAGCGGATGTGGATCTGCTGGAGAACCACCGCCGTCTTCCACAGCCCGAACGCGGTCGCCCATGCGACATCGGCGCCGCGAAAACCGCTGCGCGACAGATACCGCCCGGCGAGCTCCTCCTGCGCGGGATAGTCGCCCGCGACGGTCGCCGCCGAGAACATGCCGCCCCACGCGCCCCGGTCGGCGGCGAAATAGGCCAGCGCGACGCCCAGATCGACCAGCGGATCGCCGATGGTCGCCATATCCCAGTCGAAAACCGTCGTCACCCGGTCGGGATCGCCCGGCGCGACCATGCAGTTGTCGAGCTTGGGGTCGTTGTGGATCACCGAGACCGCCAGCGGCGCGGGGACGCGGGCGGCGAGGTCGCGCGCGAGACGGTCGAAAAGCGGGTCGTCGCGGTCCCTCGCCGCCGTCCAGCGCCGCGTCCAGCCCTCGACCTGCCGCGCCGCGAAGCCCTCCGGGCGGCCCAGATCGCCCAGCCCGACGGCGCCGGGATCCAGCCGGTGCAGATCGGCCAAGGCGTCCATCAGCGCGAAGGCCGCGCGCCGCTCCACGGCGTCGCAGCCTTGCAATTCGGGCGGAAAGGCGCGGCGGATCACCACGCCCTCGCGCCGCTCCATCACCAGAAACGGCGCGCCGATCACGCCTGCGTCGTCGCAATAGTGGAGCGCGCGCGGCGCGCGGTCGTAGTGCGGCGCCAGCGCCGAGAGCACGCGAAACTCGCGGCTCATGTCATGCGCGCCCTTCGGAACCGGCCCCAGCGGCGGGCGGCGCACCACAACGGCGCGGTCGGCGAATGTCGCCAGATAGGTCAGGTTGGCGTAGCCGCCGTGAAACTGCGCCAGCCGCATCTGCCCGGAAAGGCCGGGAACGTGCGCGCGCAGATGCGCCGCCAGCCGGTCAGCGTCGAGCGCCTCGCCGGGGCGCACCGCTCCGGCGTCGCCGTCCTGCCTAGGGTTCAACGACGGTCGCGTGCGTCAGTTCATCCGGTCGGCGATCTCGCCGCCCGCCACCGCGCCCAGCACCGCGCCGGCGCCGGTGGCGATCACCCGCCCTGTGCCGCCGCCGAACGCCGACCCGACCACGGCGCCGGTCACGCCGCCCACCACCTGGCCGGTGCGGCGCTGCGCCTCGGGGCTTTGGCCTTCGCAGGCGGCCAGCGACAGCGCGGCGGCGCCCAGAATGATCAGTCGCGTCATGCTGCGCGTCATCGCGTGGTCTCCCTCACTTGCCCAGCGTCGCTTCGAACGCGGTCAACTCGTCCAGAGAAATCGCGCCGTCGCGATTGGCGTCGATGTCGAAGAACAGGATCATCCGTTCGGCGACCGCCTCGCCCAGCGACACCATGCCGTCGCCGTCGCGGTCCGCCGCCGCGAAGCGCGCCGGATCTACCCTCGGCACGTCCGCCAGCGCCACCGCCCCGTCGCGGTCGTCATCGACCGAGGCGTAGAGGCCGACGAAATGCGCCACATACTCGTTCACGTCCACATAGCCGTCGCCGTCGGCGTCGGCGGCGGTGAACGCCTGCTGCAGCCGCGCGCCGGGCGTCTGCGCCGTCGCGGCGGCGGCCAGCCCGACGCCCAGCGCCGCGCCGATGGTCGTCGCAATCCAGGGTCTCATCGCAAGCGCCTCCCCGTTAAGACCTCAAACCATCGTGCCTGCGCCCGCGATCACGCGCAAGGGGCGCTGCGCGTGGACAGCCGCCCGGCCGCCGCCCAGGCTCACGCCATGACGACGACGGCGCCTCTTTCCAGGCCATCGTTGGGCGATCCGGCAGGCGACCGGGAACAGCGTCGATGTCCATATCGGCTATCCGCGCCGCAAGCTGGCCGGGCTTCGGTCGGGCGCGCGGATCGAGACGGTGCCGGGATTGGGCTTTATGTTTTCGCCGTGATGTGGAGACTGGCGCGACATTGACCGGCGAGTCGCGCCCTGCGCATCGCCGGGCGGCGCCGTCGGATAAAAAGACACGAGGGAGAGAGAGAAACATGTCCGGTCAACATTCCACCATGACGCTGGGCGTCGCGATCGCGGTGGGCCTTATCGTCGGCGCCGCGCTGGGCGCGCGCAGCGGCGACAAGGTCGCGCTGCTTGGCAAGCGGCTGGAGACGCAGGTCAGCGAACAGGCGGCCGCGCTGGAGGCCAGGGTCGGCGAGCAGGCGGCGGCGCTGGAGGCGCGTCTTGGTGCGCTGAGCGCCGAGGATCCCCGCGTCGAGGCGCTGGCCGCCCGCGTCGAGGAGCTGGGCGCCGAGGCCGCGACCCTGGGCGGACAGATCGCGCGCGTGACCGCCGTGGACGACCGCGTGACGGTGCTGGCCGAGCAGATGGCGAACATCGTCGCCGAGCTTCAGGCGCTGAGCGGCGCCGCGCCGGCGCCCGCCGCTGAGCCCGCTCCGGAGCCCGCTGCGGCGGCTGAGACGCCCGCGGCGGCCCCTGCGTCTGCGACCGGAGAGCCGGTGACGCTGTCGGTCGGTCAGACGGCGTCCTTCGGCGCGACGGCGGTGTTCCTGTCGCGCGTGGACGCGGCGGCGGGCAACGCGCATCTGATGGTGGTCGGGCAAGGGCCTGCGACCGTCGGCGCCAGCGCCGGGGCGCTGACGCTCGACGACGGCTGCGCGCTGCGGCTGGTCGAGGCGCGCGACCGCAGCGCCGTGCTGTCGCGCGTCTGCGCGCAATAGCGCCGGCGCCCGCCGCCGACCTTCGTCGCGTCCGGCCCGGGGCCGGACGCAACCCCCACTTTCACGCCAAGGACCGCCCCGCATGAGCATCTCCGACGACGAACTGGCCCGCTATCAGGACTGGGTCGGGCGCGAGGTTCGCGAGACCTGCGTGATCGCGCCGGAGAGCTGCGACCTGATGGCCGCGACGCTGGACCGCGACGACCCGCCCGCGCGCCCCGGCGACCCGCTGCCGGTGATGTGGAGCTGGATGGGCTTTCGCCCCCACGCGCGGCGCAGCCGGATCGGCCCGGACGGCCACCCCGCGCGCGGCGACTTTCTGCCGCCGGTGGCGCTGCCGCGCCGGATGTTCGGCGGCGCGCGCTGTCGCTTTCTCGCGCCGCTGCCCTGCGGGGCGGAGATCGAGCGCGTGCAGAGCGTCGCCTCGGTCAGCCCCAAGCGCGGCGCCTCCGGCCTGATGGTGCTGGTGACGGTGGCGCAGCATTTCGCCGTGGATGGCGTGACGCGGATGGAGGAGGAGCAGGACATCGTCTATCGCGAGGCCGCCGCCCCCGGCGACGCGCCGCCCGCGCCAAAGCCGCCGAAGCCGGTTCCCGCCGCGCCGTGGTCGGAGCGCTACGACCCCGACCCGGTGACGCTGTTTCGCTATTCCGCGCTGACCTTCAACGGCCACCGCATCCACTATGACCGCCGCTATGTGGTCGAGGAGGAGGGGTATCCCGGTCTGGTGGTGCACGGGCCGCTGACCGCGACGCTGCTGGCGGACCTGTGCCGTCGTCACGCCGGGCGCGCCCTGTTCGCCTCATGGGCGTTCCGCGCCAGAAAACCGCTGTTCGACGTCAACCCGATCCAGCTGACCGGCGCGCCCTCGGCGGACGGCAAGTTGGTCGAGCTGGGCGCCTGGGATCCGCAGGGCGATCTGTGCATGTCGGCGACCGCGACCTTCGAGACGGCGATCTGAGCGGACGTCTGAGCGGGCGTCTGAGCGGACGGTGGCCCGCGCGGCCGCGCGAAGCGGCGCGGCGGGTCAGTCCGGCTGCGTCGCGTCGAGTTTCAGGCCGCCTTCCTCCCGCAGGAAGCCGACGATCCGATCCACCCCCTCGCCGCTGCGCAGCCGGGCGAAAACGAACGGTCTCGCCGCGCGCGCGCTGGCGGTGTCGGCCTCGAGCTGGACCAGATCGACGCCGACATGGGGCGCGAGGTCGGTCTTGTTCACCACCAGCAGATCCGATTTCGTCAGGCCGGGGCCGCGTTTGCGCGGGATGTCCTGCCCCGCTGCGGTGTCTATCACATAGATCGAAAGATCCGTCAGCTCCGGGCTGAACGTGGCGGCGAGGTTGTCGCCGCCGGATTCGATCAGGATCAGGTCGAGGTCCGGAAACGCGGCGTTCAGATCCCGGACCGCTGCGAGGTTGATCGAGGCGTCCTCGCGAATCGCGGTGTGCGGGCAGCCCCCGGTCTCGACCCCGCGGATGCGGTCGGCTGGCAGAACCTGCGCGCGCACCAGCGCCTCGGCGTCTTCCCGGGTGTAGATGTCGTTGGTGATCACCGCCATGGAGCAGCGGCTGGCGAGCCTGCGCGCCAGCTGCGCCGCGAGCGTGGTCTTGCCCGCCCCGACCGGGCCGCCGATGCCCACGCGCAGCGGGCCGTTCATGGGTGTCCGGGTCATGTGCGGAAAATCCTCACTGTCTGGGTCTCGTGCCGGAGGGCGGCCATGTCGCCCGCCAGCGCGCAACCGCCCAGCGCATCGAGCGGCGCGACGGCCGCCTGCCCGGCGAGGCGGTGGATCAGCGGCGCAAGACGCGCCAGCACGCCCTGCCCCTCGGTCTGCCCCAGCGGCACATGGCGGATCGCGATGGTCGCCAGATTTCCGGCGAAACTCTGAAGATACAGCGCGACGACGTCGGCGGCGGGAACGGCGGCGACGCCCGCCGCCTCTCCCAGCGCGACCGGCAGCATCCGGGGCGGCAGGGCGCGCCCGGTGATCGCGGAGACGGTGCGCGCCAGCGCGGCGCCCTGTTCGGCGCTTTCCTGCAAGCGCTCGGCGCAGGGCTGCAGCGCGCGCGCCAGATCGTCGAGCGCCCCGGCCCCGCCTTTCAGCGCATGGGCCAGCAGCACCGCATCCTGCCAGCCCGCGCCAAAGCGCAGGATGTTGGCGAGCCAGACCTCAAGGCTCGGCGCGTCATGCACGGCGCCGCTGGCGATCTCCGCCTCCAGCCCGTGCGAATAGGCGAACGCGCCGGTCGGGAACGCGGGCGACAGCCATTGCACGATGCTCAGATGACCGGGCGTCAGCATCAGCCGTGGCTGTGATGGCTATGGCCGTGGGCGTGCCCCATGGTGCGGCCCAGGCCATAGGCGCCGCCTTCGGGCTGAAACGGGCCGACGGCGGGGGTGAGGTCCGCGCCCAGCCGCGCCAGCATCGCCTCGATGACATGGTCGCGGCGAATCCGCAGATGGCCGGCGCAGATCTGGCACGGCGTGTGCCGGTTGCCGATGTGCCACGCAAGGCGCGCGAGATCGCCGCGCACCTCGACCACGCTTTCCGGCGCGGCCTCGACCCCCACGGCGCGGCCGTCGTCCAGCGCAAAGCCCCAGTGGTCGTCGAGGTTCACGACCTCCGGCAGATCGACGAGAAACGCCAGCCCGGCCTTGCCCACAAGTCGCTTGCGCCGGATCAGCCGCGCGTCGTACTCGAGCGCGACGCTATCCGCCGCCTCGGGCGGCGCCGTGTGCAGCACGCGCCGGGCCGTGGGAAGATCGGTCATGTCCCGGCGCCTCAGAACAGGAAATAGCGCTGCGCCAGCGGCAGTTCGCGCGCAGGCTGGCAGATCAGCGGTTCGCCGTTGGCGCGCACCGCGTAGGTCTCGGGGTCCACCTCGATCTCGGGCGTCAGATCGTTGTGGATCATGTCGCGCTTGCCGATATGTCGCGTGCCGGCCACCGGCAGCGTGGTCTTGGCCAGCCCCAGCTTCGCGCCGACGCCGTCGGCCTGCGCCGCCGCGCTGACGAACACCACGGAAGACCGCTCCAGCGACCGCCCGAACGCCCCGAACATCGGGCGTGAATGCACCGGCTGCGCGGGGATCGAGCCGTTCGGATCGCCCATCTGCGCCACCACGATGGTTCCGCCCATCAGCACCATCTCGGGCTTGGCCCCGAAGAACGCCGGGTCCCACAGGCACAGATCGGCGCGCTTGCCCGGCGCGACGCCGCCGACATGGGCGCTGACGCCATGGGCGATGGCGGGGTTGATGGTGTATTTCGCGATGTATCGCTTCACCCGCATGTTGTCGTTGTCGCCGGTCTCCTCGGGCAGCCGCCCGCGCTGCTTGCGCATCTTGTCGGCGGTCTGCCAGGTGCGGATGATCACCTCGCCCACCCGCCCCATCGCCTGGCTGTCCGAGGCCATGACCGAGAACGCGCCCATGTCGTGCAGGATGTCCTCGGCGGCGATGGTCTCGCGGCGGATGCGGCTTTCGGCGAAGGCCACGTCTTCCGGGATCGCGCGGTCGAGGTGGTGGCAGACCATCAGCATGTCGAGGTGCTCCTCGATCGTGTTGACGGTGTAGGGCATGGTGGGATTGGTCGAGGAGGGCAGAACGTTCTGCGCCGCCACCACCTTCATGATGTCGGGCGCGTGCCCGCCGCCCGCGCCCTCGGTGTGATAGGCGTGGATGGTGCGGCCCTTGAAGGCGGCCAGCGTGTTCTCGACAAAGCCCGATTCGTTGAGCGTGTCGGTGTGGATCATCACCTGCACGTCCATGTCGTCGGCCACCGACAGGCAGCAGTCGATGGCGGCGGGCGTCGTCCCCCAGTCCTCGTGCAGCTTGAGCGCGCAAGCGCCCGCATGAACCTGTTCGATCAGCGCGCCGGGCAGGCTGGCGTTGCCCTTGCCCGCGAAACCGAGGTTCATCGGCAAGGCGTCGGCGGCCTGCAGCATCCGCCCGATGTGGAACGCGCCGGGGGTGCAGGTGGTGGCGAGCGTGCCATGCGCCGGCCCCGTGCCGCCGCCCAGCATGGTGGTGACGCCAGAATGCAGCGCGTCGTCGATCTGTTGCGGGCAGATGAAGTGGATATGCGCATCGAACCCGCCTGCGGTGAGGATCTTGCCCTCGCCCGCGATCGCCTCGGTGCCGGGGCCGATGACGATATCGACGCCCGGCTGCGTGTCGGGGTTGCCCGCCTTGCCGATGGCTGCGATCAGCCCGTCGCGCAGGCCCACGTCGGCCTTGTAGATGCCGCTGTGATCGACGATCAGCGCGTTGGTGATGACGGTGTCCATCGCGCCCTCGGCGCGGGTCGCCTGAGACTGCCCCATCCCGTCGCGGATCACCTTGCCGCCGCCGAACTTCACCTCCTCGCCATAGGTGGTCAGGTCGCGCTCCACCTCGATGATCAGATCGGTGTCGGCGAGCCGCAGCCGGTCGCCCGTGGTGGGGCCATACATGGCGGCATAGGCGGCGCGGGGGATGGAATGGGGCATCACAAATCTCCCATCACCTGCTGATTGAAGCCGAACACCCGTCGCGCGCCGCCATAGGGGATCAGCCGCACTTCGCGGACCTGACCCGGCTCGAAACGCACGGCGGAGCCTGCCGGGATGTCCAGCCGCCGCCCGCGCGCGGCGTCGCGGTCGAAGGAAAGCCCGCCGTTGGCTTCGGCGAAGTGATAGTGGCTGCCGACCTGCACGGGCCGGTCGCCGGTGTTGGCCACGGTGAGCACGGTCACGTCCGCCCCCGCGTTGAGGATGATGTCGCCCTCGGCGACGAAAAGCTCTCCCGGGATCATTTCGCGCCTCCTCAGCCGGCGGTCACGAGCCATGCGCCGAGCGCCGCCACCACCGCGCCGCCGCCGCGCAGGGCGCCGGGCGAGGCGACCCGCGCGATCGCAAGCCCCATCGCCATGCCCGCGAGATGCAGCCCCATCGTCACAGAGGCGAAACCCGCGAGATAGCCGCCCGCCGTCGCCGCCCCGATCTCCGCCCCGTGGGCATGGCCATGGAACAGGCCGAAGCCCGCCGTCAGGGCCACGGCGATGGCGAGGGGCGGGCGCGCGGCGAGCGCCACGAGCAGCCCCAGGATCGGCGCCGAGGCCAGAATCAGCGGCTCCACCGCCGGCAGCGGCACGCCCTGCGTCGCCGCGCCGAAGCCGAGCGCCATCGCGCCGACGAAGCCCGCCGGCAACAGCCACAGCGCCCGCCCCGACAGAAGCGCGGCCCACAGCCCGACCGCCAGCATCGCAAGCACATGGTCCGCGCCCGACAGCGGATGCGCCGCCCCTGCGGCGAACGAGCCCTGCGCGCCCGCGCCGGAATGCGCGAGGCCAAGCGACGGGATCAGCAGAAGCACAGGAAGCAACATGCGCATGGCGATCGTCCTTTCAGCGGATGGGGTCGTGGACGGTCACCAGCTTGGTGCCGTCGGGGAATGTCGCTTCGACCTGCACGGCGTGGATCATCTGCGCGACGCCCTCCATGCACTGTTCGGCGGCAATCACGTGCGCGCCCGCCTCCATCAGATCGGCGACCGTGCGTCCGTCGCGGGCGCCCTCGACCACGAAATCGGTGATCAGCGCCACCGCCTCGGGGTGGTTCAGCTTAACGCCGCGCGCCAGACGCCCGCGCGCCACCATCGCGGCGAGCGAGATCAGCAGCTTGTCCTTTTCGCGGGGGGTGAGGCGCATCGCGGGGCTCCTAAATCTGCCATACGCGGGGCGGCGGGCCGGCGCGCAGCGCCGACAAGAGCCGCATGATCTGGCGTCGCAGCGGCCAGCCGTCGGCGGCCATCAGCCGGATCACCAGCTTTCCGTCGAAGCCCGAGGCGCCGCCGCGCACGCCTGCTTCGGTCAGTTCCGCCCGGGCGCGGGTCGCAGCGTCTTCGGCGCCGCGCGCCACCAGCGCCAGCGTGGCGAAGGCCCGCGCGCCGTCGAGCGCCGCAGGGCCTGCGGTCAGCGCGTCGGCGCCCAGCCGCAGCGGCTCGACCAGCGCCGGCCTGCCCGCGCGGATGATGCGGCGGTCGTCGCGCAGCGTGACGCGCGTCAGCGTCTCGCCCATTGCGGCGCGCCCCAGAACCACCGTCTCCAGCATCAGGCAGGACGCGTCGCCGGCAAGCTCGATCACGGTCTCGCGCGCGAGGTGGCTGCCCTCGAACAGGATCGTCTCCTGCGGCAGCCAGTCGAGATGCGCGCCCGCGCCGATCCGGTGGCGCACCCGCACCCGCGCGGCGCCGTCCGTGCTGCGATAGGCGCGTTCGGCGGTCTGCGTGGTGGCGGTGGCGCGGCAGCCGGGCGCGAGATCGAGCCGGTATTCCAGCCGGTCGCCGCCGGTCAGCCCGCCGGAGGTGTTGAGCAGGACGACTTCGGGCCCCATGGGGCCGGGATGCAGAAACGCCCTCGCCGACCCCTCCTGGCGCCGCCGCTCCAGCCGCCCGCCGTCGGGGCCCGCGCGCAGCGTCACATGCGCGGCGCCGTGGCTGCGCTCGGCGGTCAGGGGCTGGGCGGCGCGGGCGGTCATGCGGCGGTCCCGGTTCAAGATCGCGCCGACGCTATCGCCATCATCTGCGGTCGCAAGCCATGCCGTTCGCAAAACCGCGTCCGGCGGGCGCAACTGCGCGCCGATCGCCCGATTATCGGGTAATCTGCCGAAAAATCAGGCAAAACCTGCACGAGCCGCGCGCGTCGGCCGACAGGGTCATGCGGGACGCGCGCGCCGGCGCCGGGGTGGCGTCAGGCGCGCGCGTCCGCCCGGTTCGGCGCGGCTTCGGCCCGCCGCGCCGCCACCCGCCGCACCGCCGCGCCGCGCTCGTACCAGCCCTTCGAGGCGTTGACGATATAGACCACCGACAACATCACCGGCACCTCGACCAGCACGCCCACCACGGTCGCCAGCGCCGCCCCGGAGGTGAGGCCGAACAGGCTGATCGCGGTGGCCACGGCGAGTTCGAAGAAGTTCGACGCGCCGATCAGCGCCGAGGGCGCGGCGACGCAATGCGCCTCGCCGGTGGTGCGGTTCAGCAGATAGGCGAGGCCGGAGTTGAAATAGACCTGGATCAGGATCGGCACGGCGATCAGGCCGATGATCGCGGGCTGGGCGATGATCTGCTCGCCCTGAAAGCCGAACAGCAGCACCAGCGTCGCCAGCAGCGCGATGATCGAGGTCGGCCCCAGCCGCGTCAGCAGCGCGTCGAGCGCGGCCTGTCCGCCCTGCGCCAGCGCCCGGCCGCGCACGATCTGCGCGATGATCACCGGCACGACGATGTAGAGCGCCACCGACAGCGCCAGCGTGTCCCACGGCACCGTGATCGCCGAAAGCCCCAGCAGCAGGCCCACCACCGGCGCGAAGGCCACCACCATGATCGCGTCGTTCAGCGCAACCTGGCTGAGGGTGAACGCCGGGTCGCCCTTGCTGAGGTTCGACCAGACGAACACCATCGCGGTGCAGGGCGCGGCGGCGAGGATGATCAGCCCGGCGATGTAGCTGTCGATCTGGTCGGCGGGCAGATAAGGCCGGAACAGGCCGCCGAGAAACAGCCAGCCCAGCGCCGCCATCGAGAACGGCTTGACCCCCCAGTTGATGAACAGGGTCACGCCGACGCCGCGCCAGCGCTGCGTCACCTGTTTCAGCGACGCGAAGTCGATCTTCAGCAGCATCGGGATGATCATGAGCCAGATCAGCACCGCCACAGGCAGGTTGACCCTCGCCACCTCCAGCCCGCCAATGGCGGCGAAGACCCCGGGCGCGATCTGGCCGAGCGCGATGCCCGCCACGATGCAGAGCGCGACCCAGACGGTCAGAAATTTCTCAAAGATCGACATGTCCAACCCCCGGTCTCCCGCCTCATGCCGTGCAGGAGGCGATCCGCACGCGCAAGCTAGGCGCGTCGACGGGGCGTCGCAATGGCGCCGGGGATCATCCGTGACCCTGTCTGGCGCGGCGGATGCCGGAAGTGCGGAGGGTGAGCGTCACGATTAACGCCCGTCCAGCATGCCGGGCGCAGCTTGTTGTGCGCGCGGCTGTGAAAGGATTGGTATCCCCTAGGGGACTCGAACCCCTGTTCCCACCGTGAGAGGGTGGTGTCCTAGGCCACTAGACGAAGGGGACCCGGTCAGTGACGCGGAGATATGCGCGCGGGCGACGGCTGTCAAGCGGGGTTCACGGCGTC
>CAZOZE010000217.1:0-3069 GCA_964584215.1 uncultured Rhodobacterales bacterium | reverse complement strand
GTCTCGGGCGTGTCGTTGTATTTCGACGACATCGCGCCCATGGCGTCGAACAGGCAGCTCAGCGTCCAGTCCAGCTCCTCGCCGCCGCCCGCGAACATCACGTCCTGCTTGCCCCACTGGATCATCTCGGTCGCGTTGCCGATGCAATGCGCCGAGGTCGAGCAGGCCGAAGTGATCGAATAGTTGACGCCCTTGATGTGGAACGGCGTCGCCAGACAGGCCGACGTGGTGGACGACATGCCCTTGGTGACCATGAACGGCCCCATCCGCTTCGGGCTGCCCTTCTCGATCACGATCTGATGCGCCTGGAACAGGTTCTTGGTCGAGGGGCCGCCCGAGCCCATGATCAGCCCGGTGCGCTCATGGCTGATCTCCGCCTCGGTCAGCCCGCTGTCGGCCAGCGCCTGCTGCATGGCGACATAGCTGTAGGCGGCGCCGTCGCCCATGAAGCGGCGGTGGCGCTTGTCGATCAGCGCGTCGAGGTCGATCTGCGGCTGCCCGTGCACCTGACAGCGAAAGCCGTGCTCGGCGTAATCGGGCGCAAAGCGGATGCCGGAGCGCCCCTCGCGCAGCGCCGCGGTCACCTCGTCGGCGCTGTTGCCTATCGAGGAGACGATCCCCAAACCAGTCACAACGACCCGCCGCATGGGCCAGCCTCCCCTATCCGCACCGGCCCGCCGGATGGCTCAGACCGTCTGGGCGTCCTGAAACAGGCCCACCCGCATGTCCGTGGTGTAGTAAATGGGGGCGCCGTCGGCCTCCATCACCCCGTCCGCGATGCCCAGCTTGAGCTTGCGGTCGATGATCCGCTTGAAATCGACGATATAGCGCACCAGACGCACCTCCGGCGTGACCATGCCGGAGAACTTGACCTCGCCCACGCCCAGCGCGCGGCCCCGGCCCGGCATCCCCTTCCAGCCGAGGAAAAAGCCGGTCAGCTGCCACAGCGCATCGACGCCAAGGCAGCCAGGCATGACCGGATCGCCGAGGAAGTGGCACTTGAAGAACCAAAGGTCGGGCTTGATGTCGAACTCGGCGACGATGCGGCCCTTGCCGTGTTCGCCGCCGTCCTCCTCGATGGCGGTGACGCGGTCCATCATCAGCATCGGCGGCGCCGGAAGCTGGGCGTTGCCGGGGCCGAACAGTTCTCCGCGCGCGCAGCGCATCAAGCCTTCGAAGCCGTAACTCGTTTCCCTCTCGGCCATTTCGCCCCCCGCCTGCGCCGCGCGGACGCCGTTTTTCCACACCTAGCACCGCCCGCGCCGCCCGCGCAAGCCGACGCGGCGCGCGCGCGGATGCAGGCGCGCGGCGCTTCAGCCGCCGTGCGTCGCCGCGCGCTTTCCGACCAGCGCGCGAAAGATCGCCTCGTCGCCGATCGCGGCGTCGGCGGGCGCGCCCTCGGCCGCGCCGACGCGCACCGGCCCGCCCTGTGCGACGCGCAGCCGCAGCACCTCGGCCATCGGCGTGCGCGGGGTGACCTGCGCCGCGCCGCAAGACGCGCACGGCGCCGCCAGATCGCCGGCGCGTAGCACCGACACCGGGTTCAGATGCGCCACGAAATCGGCCACATAGCCGTCGGCGGGGCGCAAGAGGATCTCCTGCGGCGTTCCCTGCTGCACGATGCGCCCGCCCGCCATGATCGCGATGCGCTGGCCCAGCTTCACCGCCTCGTCGAGGTCGTGGCTGACGAACAGGATGGTCTTTTTCAGCCGCTGCTGGAAGGTCAGCAACTCGTCCTGCAGCCGCGCGCGGATCAGCGGGTCGAGCGCGGAGAACGGCTCGTCCATCAGCAGGACAGGCGCCTCGGTGGCGAAGGCGCGCGCCAGCCCGACGCGCTGGCGCATCCCCCCCGACAACTCGCCCACCTTCCGCCCCGCCCAGTCGGCCAGCCCCACCAGATCGAGCTGCGCCGCCACCCGCGCGCGCCGCTCGGGCGCGGCGACGCCCGCCAGCTCCAGCCCCAGCCCGACGTTCTCGGCGACCGTGCGCCACGGCAGCAGGGCGAAGTTCTGGAACACCATGGCGACGCGCCCGCCGCGCAGGGCGCGCAGCGCGGCGGGCCGGCAGGCGTGCGGGTCGATCCATGTCTCGCCGTCGCGCACCGCGCAGGCGCCGCGCGCCACCGGGTTCAGCGCGTTGACCGCGCGCAGCAGCGTGGACTTGCCGGAGCCGGACAGGCCCATCAGCACCACGATCTCGCCCTCGCCGACGTCGAGCGAACAGTCGTGCACCCCCAGCACCTGCCCGGTGCGCTCGCTGATCGCCTCGCGGCTGAGGCCATCGTCCATCAGCGGCAGCGCCGCGCCGGGGTCGTCGCCGAACACGATCGAGACGCGGTCGAAGCGGATCATCGGCTTGAAGCCGCCCTGCCCGCCGCTCATGGCGCGTCGCGCCCGCGAAACATCCGGTCGAGCACGATGGCCAGCGCCACGATCACCATCCCGGCCTCGAAGCCCAGCGCGGTGTTGACCGAGTTCAGCGCGCGCACCACCGGCACGCCCAGGCCATCCGCGCCCACCAGCGCCGCGATCACCACCATCGACAGCGACAGCATGATGGTCTGCGTCAGCCCCGCCATGATCTGCGGCGCCGCGTAGGGCAACTCGATCTTGCGCAGGATCTGGCCGCGCGTGGCGCCAAAGGCGGCGCCCGCCTCGATCAACTCGCGCGGCGTGGCCGACACCCCCAGATGCGTCAGCCGGATCGGCGCGGGGAGCACGAACACGGCGGTCGCCAGCAGCCCCGGCACCATGCCGATGCCGAAAAAGACAATGGCGGGTATGAGATAGACGAAGGTCGGCAGCGTCTGCATCAGGTCGAGCACCGGGCGCAGCGCGGCGTAGAGGCGCGGGCGATGCGCGGCGGCGATGCCGATCGGCACCCCCAGCCCCATGCACACCACCACCGCCGACAACACCAGCGTCAGCGTCTCGGTGGTCTCGCGCCAGTAGCCCTGATTGACGATGAACAGAAGGCCCAGCGCGACAAGCGCCGCCGTGCCCGCCGAGCGGCGCAGCCAGTAGCTGAGCGCGACAAACACCGCGATCACCGCCAGCGGCGGCGGCGTCT
>CAZOZE010000216.1:0-4796 GCA_964584215.1 uncultured Rhodobacterales bacterium | reverse complement strand
CTTCGTCGAGAACCTGATCGCGCACCCCGATTTCCGCGACGCCACCTATACGACGCGCTTCATCGACACCCACCCGGAGCTGTTCCAGTTCAAGCTGCGCCGCGACCGCGCCACCAAGATCCTGCGCTACATCGCCGACGTCACCGTGAACGGCCACCCCGAGACCACGGGCCGCGCCCGGCCCAGCGCCCACGCCAAGCCGCCGAAAAGCCCGGTCTGGCTGGTCGAGACGCCGCCCGCCGGCACGGCGACCCTGCTGGCGGACAAGGGGCCGAAGGCTGTCGCCGACTGGATGCTGGATCAGAAACGGCTGCTGATCACCGACACCACCATGCGCGACGGCCACCAGTCGCTGCTGGCGACGCGCATGCGCAGCCATGACATGGTGCGCGTCGCCGACGCCTACGCCCGCAACCTGCCCACCCTGTTCAGCATGGAGTGCTGGGGCGGGGCCACCTTCGACGTGGCCTATCGCTTCCTGCAGGAATGTCCGTGGCAGCGCCTGCGCGAGCTGCGCCGCCGGATGCCCAACCTGCTGTTGCAGATGCTGCTGCGCGCCTCCAACGGCGTCGGCTACACCAACTATCCCGACAACGTGGTGCGCGCCTTCACCCTGCGCGCCGCCGAGACCGGCGTGGACGTGTTCAGGGTCTTCGACAGCCTCAACTGGGTCGAGAACATGCGCGTCGCCATGGACGCGGTGCTTGAATCGGGCAAGATCCTCGAAGCTTCGATCTGCTACACCGGCGACATCGACGACCCCGACCGCGCCAAATATTCGCTCGATTACTATGTGGCCATGGCGAAGGAGCTTGAGGCCGCCGGCGCGCATGTGCTGGGGCTGAAGGACATGGCCGGCCTGCTGCGCCCGGCGGCGGCGCGCAGGCTGGTGACGGCGCTGAAGGGCGAGATCGCGATCCCGGTCCATTTCCACACCCACGACACCTCCGGCCTGTCGGCGGCCTCGGTGATGGCTGCGGCGGAGGCCGGGGTGGACGCGGCGGACGCGGCGATGGACGCCTTCTCCGGCCTCACCTCGCAGCCCTGCCTCGGCTCGATCGTGGAGGCGCTGAAGGGCGGCGACCGCGACACCGGCCTCGACCCCGCCGCCGTCCGCGCGATCTCCGACTACTGGGAGCAGGTTCGCCACCAGTATGTCGCCTTCGAGACCGACATGAAGGCACCCGCCTCCGAGGTCTATCTGCACGAGATGCCCGGCGGCCAGTTCACCAACCTCAAGGCCCAGGCACGCAGCATCGGGCTGGAGGACAAGTGGCCCGATGTCGCGAAGGCCTACGCCGAGGCCAACCAGATGTTCGGCGACATCGTCAAGGTCACGCCCAGCTCAAAGGTCGTTGGCGACATGGCGCTGATGATGGTGACGCAGGGCCTCAGCCGCGCCGATGTGGAGGACCCCGGCAAGGACATCGCCTTCCCCGAATCGGTCGTCGGCATGATGCGCGGCGATCTGGGGCAGCCGCCGGGCGGCTGGCCGGAGGCGATCCAGCGCAAGGCGCTGAAGGGCGAAGCGCCGCTGACCGTGCGCCCCGGCGCCGAGATGGCGCCGGTCGATCTGGAGGCGGTGCGCGCGAAGATCTCGGCGGAGCTTGAGGGCAAGGACATCGACGACGAGGATCTCGTCAGCTACCTGATGTATCCGAAAGTCTATCTCGACTACATGGGCCGCCGCCGCGAATTCGGCCCGGTCCGACAGTTGCCGACCCGCACGTTCTTCTATGGCATGGAGCCGGGGGAGGAGCTGGCGGTCGATCTGGAGCTCGGCAAGACGCTGGTGATCCGGCTCTCCGCCGTCGGCGAAAGCAACGAGGGAGAGGTCAAGGTTTTCTTCGAGCTGAACGGCCAGCCGCGCACCATCCGCGCGCCCGACCGTCACGCCGCGCAGGGCGCCAGAGCGCATCCGAAGGCCGAGCCGGGCAACACCGCCCATGTCGCCGCCCCGCTGCCCGGCGTGATCGCCTCGGTCTCGGTGGAGGCGGGTCAGAAGGTGCTGCAGGGCGCGCTGCTGCTGACCATCGAGGCGATGAAGATGGAGACGGCGCTGCACGCCGACCGCGACGGCGTGATCAAGCGCGTGGTCACGCCCGCCGGCGCGCAGGTGGACGCCAAGGACCTGCTGATCGAGTTCGAGGCGTAGCGGCGCCCCTGCCCCGGCGCAGCACCCCGCCCGCCGCCTGCGCGGCGAGGGTGGCGCCATTTGGGGGGGGCTGGCGCGGACACCGCGCGTCAGTCGGCGCCGCCGTGCCGGGCGGCGTGCCGGCGCTTGGGCCGCGCGGTTGGGCGCAGCGCAGCGCCTCGCGCCAGATCACCCTCTAGTCGCGAATGCGCCAGCCGGTCCAGTCGGTCATGCCGCCTCGTGCAGCGGCACGCCGTGCAGTGCGCCGCGATAGACGATGTTCTGCGCCACGGTCAGCGTGGGGTCGAGCGCGCGGCGCTGGAACACCACGCCAAGCGCGCGCAGCGCCGCCGTGCGCATTCCTGCCCGGCTTGATCGCGATGAACGACATCGTGATCGCGCCCTCGTCGTCGAACTCGACGCTGTCCCAGCCCCAGCGGGCGCACTCAGATACCGTTGGTCACCAGCTTGTTCAGCGACAACCACCTTGGCCGACGTATCGCCTCATGAAGGAATGTTGCCGAGCCCCTACTGCTCAAGGGCTGCGACTGCGGCGGTTTCCACGGGCACAGCCGTGCGCGCGGGGGGGCTTTCCGGCGGGGCGCTGAGCCGGGCGGCGCGCCCGCGATGCTGCTCAGCGACCGCGCCTCTCCGCTCGACGCCGTCGCGCGGCGCAGGTCGAGGCGCTGCGCATGGCGTGGTTCTGAGGGGCGGCGGGCGCCCCTCACCCCGACCCTCTCCCCAAGGGGGAGAGGGGGCGAAATCTGCCAAGGCTGCGCCGCGCCGCCAAACCGGGCGCCGTCGGCGACCCTTGCGCCCCCCTCCTGCTTGCGTGCAAGGAAAGGCTAAACCCGCGCCATCCCCGTGAGATGCGCGAGGTTCTTGAAGAAGATCCGCACATGCGCCAAGGGCTTCGCCTTGACCAGCTCCTTGTTCATGTAGGCGTCGAAGGTCAGCTCCTGCACGTCCTTGTCGCGGCAGATCGCCACAAAGCGCTCGCGCCGGTTGTCGCTGTTGTACCAGTAGCGCTGCATCTGGCCGAGGATCCAGAACACCCCACCATGCAGCCGCATGAACCGCTTGCGCGCCGTGCGCAGTTTTCGCGGGTCGCCGCTGACCAGATAGGCCTCCGCGGCGTCCGCCGCGAAGCGCCCGCCGAGCATGGCGTAATAGATGCCCTCGCCCGACGCCGGCGCCACCACCCCCGCCGCGTCGCCCGCCAGCACCACGTCGCGCCCGTTGTCCCAGCGGTCGAGGGGCTTCAGCGGGATCGGCGCGCCCTCGCGCCGGATGGTCTCGACATCGCTCAGACCCGAGGCGGCGCGCAGGTCGGCGGTCGCCTGTTTCAGCGAAAAGTCGCGCGTCTCGGTGCCCATGCCGACGCTGGTGGTCGCCCCGTGCGGGAACACCCAGCCATAGAAATCGGGCGAAATCCGCCCGTCATAGACCACGTCGCAGCGCGCGCCGTCCCATTCGGCGCCCTCCGGCGTGCGGATGATCTCGTGATAGGCGATCACATAGGGGATCTCGGCGCCGCCTGGCACCTCCTGCCGCGCGACGTTCGAGCGCGCGCCGTCGGCGCCGATCACCACGCGCGCGCGCACCCGCGCCTCCTCGCCCATCTCCGCGTCGCCCTTGGGGCGATAGACGACGATGGCGCCGCCGTCTGCGTTACTGGCCGTGTCACCGGCCGCGTCGCGCTCGATGCGCTCATAGGTTCCGGTGCGCCGGATCGCGCCGCCCTCTGCGGCGCGGGCGCGCAGCCACTCGTCGAACACGGCGCGATCCACCATGCCGACAAAACCGCCCTCGATGGGGATCGTCACCTGGCGCCCCTTGGGCGAGATCATCCGCGCCTTGTTGACCTTGGCGACCAGCTGGCTGTCGGGGATGTCGAAATCGGTGATCGCCTTGGGCGGGATCGCGCCGCCGCACGGTTTTATCCGCCCGTCGCGGTCCAGCAGCAGCACCCGCCGCCCGGCGCGCGCCAGATCATGCGCCGCCGTGGCCCCCGCCGGGCCGCCGCCGACGATCACGCAGTCGAAGGTTTCAAGCTGCATCGCATCATTCTCCGGGGACAAGAACCGCGCGCGTCGCAGGACGCGCGGGCGCGGCGTTGAGCGTCAGACCAAGCCAGGCGGCGAGCATGAACAACGCCGCCTCAAGCGCGAAAACGGTGGCGTACGCGACAGCCGGCTCACCCAGCACGGCCCGCGACAGATCGACCAGCGAGGCGCCCAGGAATCCGCCAAGGCCGAAGGCGATGGCCTGCGCCGCGCCCCACAGCCCCATGCGCGCGCCCTCGCGCCCCGCCCCCGACGCGCCCGCCAGCGCCATCATCGACCCGATGGCGGCCACGGCGAACATGCCGTTGAGGAACCCAAGGGCAAACACGTTTGCCGCCAGCGGCCAGCCCGGCGTGAAGGCGCCGACGCTCAGCGCCGCCAGCGCCGCGCCCGAGCCCAGACACCCGCTCACCAGCCACAGCTTGAGCGAGCCGAACCGCCCGCGCACGCCGCTCGCCAGCAGCGCCACCAGCACCATGCCGAAGAAGATGCCCGATTGCTGCTTGGCCGCCAGCGTCGTGCTTTCGCCCACGGTCATGCCGAACACATGGCCCGCGAACGGCTCAAGGATCAGATCCTGCGCGCTGAACGCCAGC
>CAZOZE010000215.1:0-3597 GCA_964584215.1 uncultured Rhodobacterales bacterium | reverse complement strand
CAGCTGCACGTTGGCGCTGCGCATGAACGCGGCGATGCGCGCGATCACCGGCTCGGCGACCTGCGAGCCGCCCGCGTTGTCGAAGAACGCCATGTCGTCGGAGAGGGCCGAAAAGTTCGCCCGGATGAAGCCGTAGTCTATTGCGGTCACGTCGTCGTTCTCCGGGTTCCGGGATGGGGCGCGCGCCTGAGCCATCCGCCCGCGCGCCGCCTCCGCGCCAACGACGCATGATCCGTTTCATTCAGTCAAGCATTAAAAGAAATATTTCGCCAAAAGCCGCGGCGGCGTGCCGCGCCCGGCCCTTGTCGCGGCTTGGCCGATGGGGCGAGGGCGGTTCAGGGCGGCGTCGCGCGTCCATCGGCGGAGGGCCATGACCTGCCGTCTCCCAAGGCGTCGGCGCCGTGGAGCGGCGGGGGCAGGCCTTCGCGGCGCACGGCCGCGCCGTCAGCGGCGCCGTGCGTCAGCGCGGCTGGCCGCCGCCGCCGTCATCGCCGCCGTCATCGTCGCTCTCGTTCGGCCCATCCTGCCCGCGCGGCGGCGGCGACAGCGTCGCGGCGGCGCCGGCCTGCTGACCCGCCGCCGTGATCGTCGCCGCCGCCGCGAGGCCTGCGGCTGGCGCGATGCGCGCGGGCGGGGCGGCGCCTTTCTTGTCCTCGCCGAACCAGACGGTCATGTGCGGGAACGGGATCTCGACGCCCGCCTCGTCGAAGCGGCGCTTGACCGCCTCGTTGTAGGCCCTTCCCACCGCCCATTGCGATCCGGGCCGCGTGCGGATGCGCGCGCGCACCATCACCGCGCTGTCGCCGAAGGCGTACAGGCCGTGCCATTCCAGCGGCCCCAGCATCTCGCGCCCGTGGGCGGGATCGGCCTTCACGGCGTCGAAGGCCTTGTGCATCAGCGCCTTGGCCTCGGCCACGTTCTCGCGATAGGCGATGCCGATCTCGGCGACGTGGAAGCCGAAGCCGCGCATGAAGTTCGACACCATATCGACCGAGGAGAACGGGATGATGTGATAGACGCCGGTCAGGTCGCGCAGCGAGACCGAGCGGATGGTCAGCTTCTCCACCGTGCCGGTGACGCCGCCCGCGGTGATCACGTCGCCCACGTTGATCGCATTCTCGAACTGGATGAAGATGCCGGTGATGATGTCCTGCACCATGCGCTGCGCGCCGAAACCGATGGCGAGGCCGAGCACACCGGCGGAGGCCAGCAGCGGCGCGATGTCCAGACCGATCTCCGACAGCGTGACCATCAGCGTGATCACCACGATCATGATGGTGGCGGCGTTGCGCAGCAGCGTGAGCAGGGTCTGCTCGCGCGCGGTCGCCTGGTCCGCGCGGTCGGGATTGAGCCGGTAATCGACCCACGACGCGATCGCCAGCCACAGCAGGAACGCGAACGTCACGATCACCGCGACGCTGATCAGCAGGCCGGCGAAATCGTCGCCGAAACGCCGCGCGAACCAGCCCGACACGTCGTAAAGGCCGCTGACCTGCATCGCCGCGCCCAGCGTCGCGATCAGCAGCACCAGCCGCGCCACACCCATGAAACGCGCGATGAACTCGCTCAGCCGCGTCTCCAGCAGCGGCAGTTGCCGCGTCACGTCCTCGGGCAGATGCAGGCCGCGATGCGCGGAGCGGTTGGCCAGCGCGCCCAGCAGCGCGCCACCCGCCAGCACCGCCGCCACCTTCGCCGTGGTCAGCAGCACCGGCTCGATGGCGCCCGATTGCGAGACCGCCGTGACGAACAGCCCGATCAGATAGGCCAGCATCGGCCAGTGCCAGACCTTCGCCAGCATCGCCAGCACACGCAGCGTGGCGTCGTTGTTCGCCGACGCCGCCCGCGCCGCAAGCCACGTCGAAGGCGCGCGTCGGTGGCGGATCACGATGGCGATGGCCCAGAGCAGCACCAGCGAGAACACCACCACCTGCACCGCGCGCCCGGTGAAGATCGACATGCTCTGATTGACGATCGGCGTCACCAGCAGCATCCCGTAGCCAAGAATGCCGACCAGCCCGCCCAGCCGCCCGGCCCAATAGCGCGCGCCCGCGTCGGTGAATGGCACGATCCGCAGCGACGCCACATCGGGAGAGAACACCGCGCGGATCACCACCTTGACCATCTGCACGATCAGGAAGGCGTTGAGGTAGAGCGCGGCGTTCACGCCGCCGTCGGCGCCGCCGCCGATGGCGCCCAGCGCGATGGCGTGGCCGACCGCCCAGGCGAGCAGCACCGTCGCCGCGTCGATCAGCACATGCGCGCCGCCCAGCAGACACAGCCGGACGATCGTCGCGCCAGCCGCCGCCTCGCGCAGGCCGCGAAACAGCCAGCGCGCGACGCGGCGCAGCAGCAGATACAGCGTCACGGTCGCGACGATCAGCAACAACAGGTCGCGCGCCGCGTCGATCAGCACGGCGGAACGTGCGCCCACCAGAGCGGAGAGGCGGCGCTGGGTGGCGGCGAGGCCGCTCATGAAGTCGGCGGCGGTGTCTTGCGCCTCCTCGACCAGCTTTTTCGTCAGCAGCGCAAGGCGGCGGCCCAGCGTTGGGGGCGCGGCGTCCTCCGTTGGCGCGGCGTCCTGATCCGGCGGCGCGGCGGCGCCTGCGGCATCGGTCGCCGCCTCGGTCGCCGCCTCGGTCGCCGCAGGCGGCGCGGTCGGCGGCGCGGTCGGCGCCGCGCCCGCCGCCAGCCGCTCAAGCTCCGCCAGCAGCGCGGCGCGCGCGGCGTCGTCGCGCAGCACGTCGATCAGCGCCTGCGCCTGCGCCGCGCCGGTCGCGGGCGCCGCGCTCTCCGCCGCAGGCGCCGCCTCGGTCACGGCGGGCGCCAGCGACAGTTGCGCGGGCGCGGCGGTCGCCATCGCCAGCAAGGCCAGCGCCGCCGCCATTATCCGAACCGCCGTCATCGCCGCCAGTCTCCCGCCCAGAATCGCGTCCCTGCCTACCCTTTCAGGGCGCGCGCGCCAACCCGCGCGCAGTTGCGCGCGACGCCGCGCCGGGGCAGCATCCCACGCGCGGCACGGTAAAAAAGAGGCGGGGCGATGCTTGACGGCGTGATGCGCAGGCTGCTCAACCCCGCGCTCAACCGGGCGGGGCGCGCGCTGGCGGGCGCGGGCGTCACGGCGAACGCCGTCACCGCCTTCGGCCTCGCCACCGGGCTGGGTGCGGCGGGGATGATCGCGCTGGGCTGGTTCGGCTGGGCGCTGGCGCTGATCGCGCTGTCGCGCGCGGCGGACGGGCTGGACGGCGCCGTGGCGCGCGCCACGCGGATCAGCGATTTCGGCGGCTATTTCGACATCACCGCCGATTTCCTGTTCTACGGCGCCGTGCCGCTGGGCTTTGTGCTGGCCGATCCGGCGGCGAACGGCGCGGCGGGCGCGACGCTCTTGTGCGCGTTCTATTTCAACGGCGCCACGTTTCTGGGCTTTGCGATCCTGGCGGAGAAGCATGCGATGCGCAGCGAGAGCCGGGGGGTGAAGTCGCTGTATTACACCGCCGGGCTGCTGGAGGGGACCGAGACCATCGCGTTCTTCGCCCTGCTGTGCCTCGCGCCGCAGTGGTTCGCGCCGCTGGCGCTGGGCTTCGCCGCGCTGACCTTCCT
>CAZOZE010000214.1:0-2739 GCA_964584215.1 uncultured Rhodobacterales bacterium | reverse complement strand
GCTGGGGGCGCCGCTGGTGGTGCTGGCGCTGGCGCTGGGCGTCTCGGGCGCGGCGGTGTGGATCTACGGCCAGACGCCGCGCGAGCTTTCCCCGCGTGAGGATCGCGGCGTGTTCTTCGTCGCCGTCACCGCGCCGCAGGGGGCGACCGTCGCCTACACCGACCGCGAGGTGCGCGAGGTGGAGAAGCGGCTGGCGCCGCTGCGCGAGAGCGGCGCGGTCGAGACGGTGTTCTCGATCGTCGGGCGCGGCGCCGACCCGCATCGCGCCTTCGTGGTGGCGCGGCTGTCGCCGTGGGAGAGCGACCGGGCGTCGTCGCAACAGATCGTCAGCGGCCTGATCCCGCAGATGCTCGGCGTCCCCGGCGCGCGGGCGTTCCCGATCCAGCCGGCGGGGCTTGGGATACGCGGCTCGCGCACGCCGCTGCGGGTCAAGGTGCTGGGGCCGGATTTCGACAGCGTCAAGGAGTGGAGCGCGTCCCTGCGCGCCGCGATGGAGAACATCGACGGCCTGCAGAACATCGAGATCGACTATGAGGAGACGCAGCCGGAGCTTCAGGTCGATATCGACCGCGCGCTGGCCGACGATCTGGGCGTCTCGGTGCTCGACGTCGCGGCCACCCTGCAGACCTTTTTCGCCTCGCGCGAGGTGACGGCGTATCTCGACCGGGGGCGCGAGTATCCGGTGATCCTGCAGGCGCGGGAGGAATCGCGCCGGTCGGCCGCCGATCTGGCGGAGGTGTTCGCCCGCTCGCAGACCACCGGCGCGCTGATCCCGCTGTCGGCGCTGGTCAGCGTCAGCGAGACCACCGCCGCGCCGTCGCTCACCCGCTATGACCGCCTGCCGGCCATCGGCGTGTCGGCGTCGCTGGCGGACGGCCTCGACCTCGGCGCCGCCATCGACGCGGTGCGCGCGGCGGCCGCCGAGACCCTGCCGCCCGAGGGCGCCATCGCCTTCGCGGGCCAGTCCAAGGAGTTCATCGACGGCTCGAGCGGCGTCGTGCTGACCATCTTGTTCGCGCTGGTGGTGGTGTATCTGGTGCTGGCAGCGCAGTTCGAGAGTTTCATTGATCCGGTGATCATCCTGTTGTCCTCGCCGCTGGCGGTGACCGGGGCGCTGGGGGCGATCTGGCTGAGCGGCCAGTCGCTCAACATCTACACCCAGATCGGGATGCTGCTGCTTCTGGGGCTGATGGCCAAGAACGGCATCCTGATCGTGGAGTTCGCCAACCAGCTGCGCGACCGGGGCATGAGCGTGCGCGAGGCGGCGCTGGAGGGGGCGGTGCGCCGCCTGCGCCCGATCCTGATGACGGTGCTCTCCACCGTGCTGGGCGCGGCGCCGCTGGTGTGGTCGTCGGGCGCCGGGGCGGAGAGCCGCGCCGCCATCGGCATCGTGATCCTCGGCGGCTTCGGCTTCGCCTCGATGCTGACGCTGTTCCTGACGCCGGTGCTGTATTACCTGCTGGCGCGGCTTACGCGCCCGCGCAGCGCCAACGCGCAGGCGCTGGATGCGGCGGCGCAGGCGGGGGAGTGAGGGGGCCGAACCGGATTTTCCGGTGTGATTTTTTTTCGCAGTGTGTAGCTTCGTCCCTGAGTGGGGCAACACCCGCTTCGAAGCGCTGATCCTGACTTTCGAGGGCTAGATCAGCATCTAGTGGCTCGGCCAACGGCGGGTATGGGCGCGAACGCGCTCATAACCGCCGAACCGAAACCGCAAGTAGCTGCGAACAGCAACCGTTGCGTCTTCCTTGTGCAATGGCGGGGGTGAGACCCTTTCCCACAATCGGCACAGCGCCCGTTGTTTCTATGGGTCTTGCGTCGGCAGTTGAACGCTGCCAGCCAAGTGGTCTCGCAGAAGGTGGCTGTTGCCCCACTCGCATAGTCGGCGAGCGCGTGCGCAGGTCAAACAGAAAATTTGTTCACATCACTACATTTGGGGGTTGACGTGCTGCCGTATACAAGTTGTATTTGAACAAAAAAAGAACAGATGATATCTCCGGCCCGGAGCCTTGATTCTACGGGCCTTTTCAGAACACTTCGATGCTGATTCACTCGTCCTGTGGGACGAGGAGAACCGAGATGGCGGTAGAGATTACGCAGAGCGCGCTTGCGGCGATGCAGCTTCGGAGGGAGGCGTCATGCGGCGCTGCTCGATGCGGCCATGGCCCTTGTCGAGGTCATCGCAGGCACCGATTTACGAAGTGGGATGAAGGACTTCGGCCCATCTTGCTTCCACAGGGCTTCCACGGGTGGCTCAAACGCAAACGCCGCCCCGGAGGGCGGCGCGTAAGCATTTGATATCGAAGAAGAATTTGGTTGCGGGGGTAGGATTTGAACCTACGACCTTCAGGTTATGAGTCGTGTCGAACGAACCATGAACAATCGCGCAGGATCGCGAGTTTTTGCGCGGTTTCCGCCAGTTGCGAGTCCGGTCCCCGAGGCCGGCCTGCGCGCGGCTTGTGAGGATTGCGCAGCGGTTTTTCCCCTCGTGCTTCCACCATGCTTCCATTGGGTGGCGGAATGATTTTCCGGTAGCACGTCCATCATCCGTCCATCCGCGACCAGAAGCCGGTCTTCTTGCCATGCTCGGCCCTCAGGCGCGCGGCATAGGCAGGGTGCGGCTCGACCAGTCCGAAGTCCTCGATCCGTCCGGCCAGGTCGGCACAGGTTGCCAAGTGCTGGGCAGCATAGCCATAGCGCTTCTGCCTCCCCTCGGTCAGCGTGAAATCGATCATCGCCCGC
>CAZOZE010000213.1:0-3965 GCA_964584215.1 uncultured Rhodobacterales bacterium | reverse complement strand
CCTGCTCGACAACGGCCGCACCGGGATGCTCGGCACGCATTTTCAGGACATGCTGCGCTGCATCCGCTGCGGCGCCTGCATGAACCATTGCCCGGTCTATCAGGCGGTCGGCGGCCACGCTTACGGCTGGGTCTATCCCGGCCCGATGGGCGCGGTGCTGACGCCGTCGCTGATCGGCGTCGAGGAAGGCGGACAGCTGCCCAACGCCTCGACCTTCTGCGGGCGCTGCGAGGAAGTGTGCCCGATGCGCATCCCGCTGCCGGGCATGATGCGCCACTGGCGCGAGCGGGAGTTCGAGCGCCATCTTTACCCGAAAGCCATGCGCTGGGGGCTGAAGGGCTGGGCGCTGTTCGCCGAACGGCCCGCGCTCTATCGGCTGGCGACCCGCGTCGCGGTGGCGGGGATGAGCCTTTTCGGGCGCGGGCGCGGCAAGTTCTCAAGCCTGCCGCTGGCGGGCGGCTGGACAAAATGGCGTGATTTTCCAGCGCCTCAGGGCGGCACCTTCATGCAGCAGATCAAGGCGAGGGGCCGATGAGCGCGCGCGACATGATCCTCGACCGCATCCGCCGCGCCAACGGCGGCGGGGCCGAGCGCGAAGCCGCCGTGGCGGCGTGGATGCGCGGCGAAGCGCAAGCGGCGCCGAAACCGGCGCAGGGCGCCGCGCAGGGCGCCGCGCGGCTCGACCTGTTCGAGGCCAAGGTGATCGCCGCCTCGGCGACCCTGTCGCACATCCCCGACGCCGCCGCCCTGCCCGCCGCGCTGGCCGATCAGTTGCGCGCGCGCAACCTGCCCGCCGCGATCCGCACCGGGTCCGACCCGCTGTTTCGCGGCCTCGACTGGGGCGGGATCGAGCGCAGCGAAGGCCCGGGCCGCATCGAGGAGCCGGTCACCGTGTCGCGCGCCGAGTTCGCCATGGCCGAGACCGGCACGCTGGTGCTCGCCTCTGGCCCCGACAACCCGGTGACGCTCACCTTTCTTGGCGAGACCCATTTCGTCGCTCTGCGGGCGGAGGACGTGATGGGCGGCTTCGACGATCTGTGGCCCGCGTGGCGCGCGCGCGGCCTGAACCCGCGCACGATCAACATGGTGACCGGCCCCAGCCGCTCCGCCGACATCGGCCAGACGCTCCAGCTCGGCGCGCACGGGCCGGTGGCGGTGCACGTGTTCCTGATCGGCGGCTGAGCGACCGCGCTTGCAGCAAAACCGGGTCAGGCTGGATACAGCCTGACCAAGGGTTTTGGCGCAGCAGCAAAACCTTGAGCCGTGTTGAACCGCAAGACCGCTGCGCAGTTTCGCTGACGATGCTCTAGCGCGCCTGTCCCCCGGCGGGCGCGTCCACCGCGACCGGACCGTAATCCTTCCAGATCGAACCGGCGCCCAGATGCTGGCGGCGCAGGTCCAGCCAGCCGAAATAGAGATCGAGCTGGCGGCCGCGCACGCCCGGCAGGCCCGCCGGGTCCAACCCGTTCCAGGGCAGAAACGGGTTGCGGCGCAGGTAGCCGTGGATCTCGACGCGCGTGGTCGGGCGCGGGCTGGGGGCGCGGTGATGAAAGCCGTAGGTGTCGGCCACGATCAGCGTGTTCGCCTTCACCATCATGCGGCGCGGCGCGCCGTAGCCGAGCGCGGCAAGCCCCTCGGGCGCGATGCGGAACGAGCCGAGCGCGTGGTGGCGCCGTGCGTCGCCGCGCGCGGTAAGGCTCTGTTCGTGCTCCCACGCCAGCCGCTGCGGCGTCAGGCGGTGCGAGCCGGGGACGAACACGAACGGCCCGTCGTTCTCGCCCACGTCGGTCAGGAACAGCCACAGCTTGCCGGTGGCGTGAAACGTGTCGGCGTGCAGCGCGGTCTGCGGATCGACGCCGCCGCGCGCGGGGTCGGCGAACACGGTTTGCAGAAACATCACCGGCGCCCCCGATCGCCCGGCGGCGTAGCCGATCAGCGCCGCCACGTCCTCGCGCGCGGCGAAGGCGCGCGCGGGGGCAAGCGGCGGGTCCGAGAGCGGCGTCATCCGCGTGACCGTGCCCCCCTGCCGCATCTCGCGCGCCGGGTGGACGCCGCCGAACACCGCGCCGCGCAGCGCGTCGAAGGCTTCGGGAGGCAGGAAATCAGGCTTGACCACAAAGCCGTCACGGTCGAACGCCGCACGGTCCGACGGGTCGAGCCGCGCCGCCATCGCAGCGCGCCGCCGCCGCGCCATCGCCGCCGCGAGCCGCACCCGCGCGCGGTGCAGCCCCAGCCGGTTGAGATACGGGCTGCCGATGATCGGATTGGCGAGAAACGACTTCTCCGTGCCCAGCACCCCCGCCAGCCAGAACGGCGCGCGCAGCGGCGCGGCGAGCGTGTCGATCAGCTTCGGCGTCATCGCGGCGCGGCGGCTTGTCGCGACACGCGCGGGCCGCCCTGCCGCCCGCGCGGGACCGATCCGGTTGCGATGATCTGCGGATTCACGGCTTCCCTCCCGGTGTTTTCGTCCATAAGCCCCCTGCGCGACACAAAATAACGCTGCGCTGCAACGTAAACCGCGATAGCTTGCGGCGATTCGGCCCTCTCAAGGAACACTGCGGATGACGCGCTTCAAGAAAATCCTCATCGCCAATCGTGGCGAGATCGCCATCCGCGTCATGCGCGCCGCCACCGAACTTGGCAAGCGCACCGTGGCGATCTACGCCGAGGAGGACAAGCTCGCCCTGCACCGCTTCAAGGCGGACGAGGCCTACAAGGTCGGCGCCGGGCTGGGGCCGGTCGCGGCCTATCTGGCGATCGACGAGGTGATCCGCGTGGCGCGCGAAGCGGGCGCCGACGCGATCCACCCCGGCTATGGCCTGCTGTCGGAGAACCCCGATTTCGTAGACGCCTGCACCGCCGCCGGGATCACCTTCATCGGCCCGCGCGCCGAGACCATGCGGATGCTGGGCGACAAGGCGTCCGCCCGCAAGGTCGCCATCGAGGCCGGGGTGCCGGTGGTGCCCGCGACCGAGGTGCTCGGCGACGACATGGCGGAGGTGCGCCGCATGGCCGACGCGGTCGGCTATCCGCTGATGCTCAAGGCGTCGTGGGGCGGCGGCGGACGCGGCATGCGCCCGATCCACGGCCCCGACGAACTTGAGGCCAAGGTGCGCGAGGGCCGCCGCGAGGCCGAGGCCGCCTTCGGCAACGGCGAGGGCTATCTGGAGAAGATGGTCGAGCGCGCGCGCCATGTGGAGGTGCAGGTGCTGGGCGACAAGCACGGCAATCTGGTGCATCTGTTCGAGCGTGACTGCACCGTGCAGCGGCGCAACCAGAAGGTGGTGGAGCGCGCCCCGGCCCCCTATCTCGACGACGCCCGCCGCGCGGAGCTGTGCGAATACGGTCTGCGCATCGCGCGCCACGCCAATTACGAGTGCGCCGGCACCATCGAATTCCTGATGGACGCCGACAGCGGCGCCTTCTACTTCATCGAGGTCAACCCGCGCGTGCAGGTCGAGCACACGGTGACCGAGGAAGTCACCGGCATCGACATCGTCAAGGCGCAGATCCGAATCGCCGAAGGCGCCGTGATCGGCGACGTGGCCGATTCCGGCGTGCCGCCGCAGCACGAGATCCACCTCAGCGGCCACGCCGTGCAGTGCCGCATCACCACCGAGGATCCGCTCAACAACTTCATCCCCGACTATGGCCGCATCACCGCCTATCGCGGCGCCACCGGCTTCGGCATCCGGCTCGACGGCGGCACCGCCTATTCCGGCGCGGTGATCACCCGGTTCTACGATTCGCTGCTGGAGAAGGTCACCGCCTGGGCGCCGACAGCGCAGGAGGCGATCGCGCGCCTGAACCGCGCGCTGCGCGAATTCCGCATCCGCGGCGTCGCCACCAACCTCGCCTTCGTCGAGAACCTGATCGCGCACCCCGATTTCCGCGACGCCACCTATACGACGCGCTTCATCGACACCCACCCGGAGCTGTTCCAGTTCAAGCTGCGCCGCGACCGC
>CAZOZE010000212.1:0-10521 GCA_964584215.1 uncultured Rhodobacterales bacterium | reverse complement strand
GGTGGTGGACATGTTGGCGAGGTTGTTGGAGATCACCGCGACGCGGGTCTGCTGGGCCTCCATGCCGGTGGCGGCGATTTTCAGGGCGCGCATGGCGTATCGCTCCTTCTTCTAAAGGGTTCAGCCGGTGCGGCCGATGGTCCGCACCGCTTCGCGCAGGCGTTCGTCCTCCATGTCGAGGAACGACTGGCCAAGCTCGTAGGCGCGCTGCACCTCGATCATCCGCGCCATCTGCTCGACCGGGCTCACGTTGCTGTCTTCAAGAAAGCCCTGCTTGATGCGGGCGTCCGGGGCGGGGGCGGGGGCGGCGTCGGTGCGGAAGGTCACACCGTCCTCGCGCAGCAGGCTGGCGGGCGGGGCGTCGAACACGCCGACCTGGCCGACCGGCTGGCCATCGACCGAGATCGCGCCGTCCTCTGCGATCAGCACGTTGCGCGCGTCGGGCGCGATCAGGAGCGGGCCGCCGCCCGCGTCGAGCAGCGCCTGGCCGCGCGCATTCTGCACCGCGCCGTCGGCGCCGACGAGAAAGGCGCCCGCGCGGGTCAGGCGCGGGCCTTGCGGCGTGAGCACCTGGAAATAGCCCTCGCCCTCGATGGCGAGGTCGAAGCTGCCGCCGGTGGCGGTGAAGCCGCCCGGCGAGGGATCGGTGACATGGGCGCGCGGCGCCGCCATCGCCAGCGCGCCGCCGTCCACCTGCGCCTTCTCCAGCACTTCGGCGAACACGACCGACTCCGCGCGGAATCCGGTGGTGGAGCTGTTGGCGATGTTGTTGGCGACCGCGCGCATCTCGTCGGCGAGGCCCTTCATCCGCGTCAGCCCGATATAGCCTGGGTTATCCATCGCCGAGCAGCCCTCCCATCAGCTTGCGCCGCTTCTGCGCCGCCTCCAGCGCCTGCGCCGCCGCGCCTATGAGGTCCGAGCCGTCGCCGCGCGGCGGGGCGGGGGCGAAGGCGCCCGCCAGCGCGGCGAGGTTGGGGTCGCCCTCGGCGGCGGCCAGCAGTTCGGGCGGCGTCTCGGTCGCGCCCGCCATCCACGCTGCGAGGATCCGGCGGTCGAGCGCACCCGCCGCGCTGGCCACCGCCCAGTCGCCCGCCAGCCAGGCGTAGCGCGCCGCAAGACCCGTATCGCCCGCCTCCTGCGCCGCCTGCGCCGCGCCTGCGTTGTCGCCCAGCGCCGACAGCGCCGACGCGCGGGCGCGGGCGGCGGCTGGGCCGGGCACGCCGTCGAGATGCGCCAGCGCGCGGTCCGGCGCGCCTGCGGCGGTGGCGGCGTCGGCGGCGGCCATGCGCGCGCTCGCGTCGCCGCGCGCCAGCGCCGGGGCCAGCAGCGTCTCGGCGAGGTTCTCGATGCCCATCGCGGCGAGGCGGCCCGCCACCGCGACCCGGGCGCGGTCGCCCTCCGGCCCGTCGCCGACCAGATCCCAGTGCGCCAGCGCGGCCTCGGCGTAGGCGGCGGCCTCCTCCGGCTCGGGCTCATAGTCCACCAGCATGTCGCGCGCCGCCTGCATCGCGCCGGTCGCATCCCCCGCCCGCCGCGCCAGCGCCGCCAGCGCCGCCAGCGCCGGGGCCAGCCCTTCGCCCGCCGCGCGGGCGTGGGCGGCGGCGGCCAGCAGGCGGCGGCCTTCCGGCGTCTGGCCCAGCGAGAACGCCACCGCCTCCATGTTCTCCGCCAGTCCCTTCGGCGGCGCGACGCTGCGCGCGGCGCGCATTTCGGCCAGCCGGATCATCGCCTCGATCCCGGCGGGGCTGTTCTGACGGCCGATCTCCTCCAGCGCCGCCTCGGCGCGCTGGACAAAGCCGCGCTCGGCGTCGAGCCGGGCCAGCAGCACCGAAAGCATCGCGTCGCCGTCTGGCGGCGGCGGCTCGGCGCGCGCGGCGGTGCCCGCCAGCGCCTCGGCCGCCTCCAGCCTTCCGCCTTCCAGCGCCGCCGTCGCGATCGGGGTGACGAGCGCGGCGCGCAGGTGCGGCGGCGTGGCGGCGAGCGGCTGGCGCAGCGCCTCGACGTTGATCGCCGCCGGGTCGAGATCGCCCGCCAGCCCCGCCGCCGCCGCCGCCCACAGCCCGTGCGGCCCGGGGCAGCCGACGCCCTTGCGCAAGTCCCCGCCCTCCGGCGGCGTCTCGCGGTCCACCACCAGCGCCATGTCGGCCAGCGCGGGCGGCGGCGTCAGCCGGTCGCCAAACGCCGCCAGCGCCGCGCGCGCCTCGCGCCCGAAGGTGAAATAGGTCAGCAGCCGCGCATAGCCGAACACCGCGTCCGCCATCGGCGCGTCGAACTCGCCCACCAGCGCGCGGCGTTTCGGCCCGACCTGTTCATCGAACGGCGCTTCCGGGTCGGCCCAGTCGGTGACCGCGAAATGCTCCGCGCCGAGGCAGTTCTCGGGCAGCGGCGGCGGCGACGTCGGCGCCAGCGCGTCGCGCTCGCCGGCGATCTCCAGCGCATTGCGGGCGCGCAGCTGTTCGGTAGGCGGCTCCACGCCCTCGGCCTTCGGGTCCAGCGGCGGCGGGGTGGGCGGCTCGGCGCGATCCGAGAGCGTCAGCAGCCCTTCCTCGGCGGCCTTGGTGAGCTGCTCCAGCAGACGGCGCCGGGCGGCCTCGATGGTGGCGGCCTTGGCGGTCTCGGCGTCGGGCGCCGCCTCAGCGGGCGGCGGCGTCTCGGCGGGCGCGGCGCCGGGCAGCTTGTCGAGCGCGGCGCGCAGGGCGGAGACGGTTTCCGCATCGGCGGCGGGCTGCGGCTGCGCGGCGGGCGTGGCGGCGGTTGGATGCGGCGCGTCTGCGGCGGCGGCGGTCTGCGGCCTGCGCGGCGCGACGGCGCGTTCGGCGGGCGCGCTTTCAGTGGGCGGCGTCGCCACCGGCGCGGCGGCGGGCGCAGCGTCGGCCGATTGCGCAAGCGGCTTTTCGGCTTGCGGCCCGCGATCCGGCGTTGCGGCTGCGAGGTCCGTCGCAGGCGGGCGCGCGGGGCGCGCCGTCGGCAGCGGCGCGGGCGGCGGCGCGGCTTGCGGCGCCGCCGCCTGCGCGCCTGCGGCCGGCGAGGGCGCGGCGGGCGCCGCCTGCGCGCCTTGCGGCGCCGGGCGGGGCGCGCCTTCGGCGACGTCGATCACGATCCGCCCGTCGCCGAGCTGGCTGACCCGCGCGCCGCAGGCGCAGGCCATCTGCAGGCTCAGCGCCTCGCCGGTCGCGGTGGCGGCGGCGACCCGGCTGAGGCCGCGCCCCTGCGCCACGGCGCCGAGGTCGAGCGGGCGCGCAAGGCCGGGCAGGGCAAGCGTCAGCGTGTCGCCGCTGACGCCCCAGGAAAAGCGCGCGCCCCTCGGCGCGTCGATCACCACGCGCGAATAAGCGGCGTGCTCGCCGCCGCGCACCTGCACCGCGCCTTGCTGCGCCGTTGCGCCGCCCGCCGCCAGCGTCAGCGCGACCGCCGCCGCGAACGACGCCCTATCGCCCCTGCGCCGCGTCATGCGGCGCCGGAGCGCGTGTTGCTCAGCGCTTCCTCAAGCTGGGTGAAGCTGGGCCGCCAGTCGTGCGGCGCGTTCTGGCGGCCGACCTCGATGCAGATGTCCACCGCATGCTTGTGCAGGTTGGCGATCAGCACCTCGCGGATGAGCTGATAGAATTGCTGTTCGGACTCGGCCACCGCCTTCATCTTCGAGGCGAACGGGCCGACGAAGCCGTAGGCCAGAAACACCCCCAGAAAGGTGCCGACCAGCGCGCCGCCGATCATCCCGCCGAGGATCGCAGGCGGCTTGTCGATCGAGGCCATCGTCTTGATGACGCCCAGCACCGCCGCGACGATGCCCAGCGCGGGCAGGCCGTCGGCCATGTTCTGCATCGCGTGCGAGGAATGCAGGGCGTGGTGCAGCTTGCTCTCAAGCTGCTTCTCCATCACCTCCTCGACCTGATGGGGATCGTCATAATTCATCGACGCCGAGCGGAGCGTGTCGCAGATCAGGTCGACCGCCGCGTGGTCGGCCTGGATCTTGGGGTATTTCGAGAAGATTGCGCTGTCCTTGGGGTTCTCGATGTGCTCCTCCAGCTCCACCGGCGCCTGTCGGGCGACGCGCAGCAGCTCGAACAGCAGGCACAGCAGGCTGCGCACGTCCTGCGCGTTCCATTTCGGCCCCTTGAACACCTTGCCGATGTCCTTGAGCGTCTGCTTGACGACATGGCCCTCGTTGGAGATCAGGAACGCGCCGATCGCCGAGCCGAAGATGATCAGAAGTTCGTAGGGCGCCGCGTGAATAATGATCTCGAAGTGTCCGCCAGCGAGGGCGAACCCGCCGAACACGGTGGCGAACACCACGACGATGCCGATCATCCCGCCCATTCTGGACCCTTTTCACACCGCACGAGACACTTGCCTCCGGTTATGGGAATGGCGCGTGAAGATTGTCTGAACGCCGAACCGCGCAGGCCGCGCGCTCAGGGTGTCGCGCACGGGCCGCGCGCTCAGGCCGTCGCGCGCAGGCTTCGCGCTCAGGGCGTCACGCCGCTGGTGGCGACGCCTGCGCCGACATGGCGGCCGGCCATGATGACGCTGACCGCATAGGCGTCCGGCGGCGCCATCGCCGACAGCACGCCCGCGGCGGCGTCGGCGCGCATCCGCGACAGGAACCCGGCGGCGAATTTCGGGTCCATCTCGCCGAACACCTGCGCGGCCTCCTTGGGCTTCATGTTCTCATAAACGCCCACCAGATGCGCCACGTCGCGCTCCGCCGCGCCGTCGGCCAGCGCCAGCGTCGCCGCCAGCGCTTTCTCGGCCTCCTCCAGCTTGCCGATTTCGGAGCGCACCCGCGCCTCGGTGACGGTCAGCAGGCTTTCGCGTTCGGAGATGGCGGCCTCGCGGCTCTCCAGTTCCGCGACGCGGGCGCGGATCGCGGTCAGCAGCGGCCCCGGTTCAGCGTCGCAGGCCGCCGCCCGCTCCGCCAGCGTCGCCTCCTTCGGCGGCGGCGCGGCGGGCAGGGCGGTCGGCTCGGGTGGGGCCAGCGCGACGTCGGGGCGCGCGGTCTGTGCGACCGCAACGCCGACGTCGCCCAGCCGCAGCGCCGCCGATCCGACAAAGCACAGCGACAGAAACAGCAGCGCGCGCGAAGGCCGCGCCGCGCGGCGCCTGCGCTTCGGCGCAACCTTAGGCTGCGGCGCGGGTTCGGGTTTCGCGGCGGGGCGCGCGGTCATGGCGCGGCGCTCCAGCGGGTGTCGCGGGCGGGGGCTTCACGCGCAGCGGGATCGCGCGGCGCGGCGCGGCGCGCGCGGGCGATAAACGGCGCCGCGTCCTCGTCGGGAGCTTCTGGCGCAGGATCGGCTGCCTGCTCCGCCGCCGCACGGCGGGCCTCCACCGGCGAGGTGTCAATGGGGCGCTCGCGACCGTTTTCGTGCAGCGCCGCCAGCAGCAGCTCAAGCCGCCCCGCCGCCATCTCGCCGCGCGCGGTGAGCTGGGTCAGCGAGCGGGTCTGCGCGCCCGAAGCGGCGCGCGCCTGCTCGATGGAGGCGCGCAACTCGTCCACCTGGCGCGACAGCGCCGCGATGGCGGCGCCGAGGCCGCTGTCGAGATCCTTCAGCGCGCCCAGCCGCTTCGCCAGGATCCGGCAATAGATCGCCGCCCCGGCGGCGCCAGCGATCAGCAGCGCATCGGCAATCATTTCCATGGGGTTCTCCCCTTTCCTTCACTCAACGCAGGATAAACTCGGAAACCAGAAGATCGCGCACCATGCCCTCGCCGGTGACCACCTGCACCCGCCGCAGCATCTGCGCGCGCATCCGCAACAGCGCGGCGGGGTCCTCAACGTCCGCCGGGCTGACCGCGCGCAGATAAGTGGTCAGCACGTCGCGCACGCGCGGTTGCAGCGCGGCGATCGCCTCCTCGGCGGAAGGCTCGATCTCAAGCTGCGCCACAAGCTGCAACTGCCGGATCTCCGACCCGGCGCCGAGCGACACCACGAGCGGCGCCATCGGCGCGAATGCGGTGCGCGGCAGTGCGGCGAAGGCGGCCTCTGCTTCGGCCTTCGCGGCCTCCTCGGGCTTCGGCGCCGCGTTGGCGTCCGGCAGCGGCAGCGCGACCATGCCGGAATACACAGCGTAGAATCCACCGCCGCCAAGGATCAGCGCCAGCGCGAGACCGATGATCAGCCCCTTGCCGCCCCCCTTCTTTTTCGCTGGTTTTTCCGCGTCTTCCGCCATCATTCTCACCTTGGGGCAAAACGCGGCTGCGTTTGTCCTTCGCCAGACGGTTTACCTGCGGATGCCTAAACGGGTTGTTAAACGGAATTCGCGAAAGGTGGCTGCAACGGCGCCGCTTTCGGACAGTTTTCCGCAAAAGACGGCGCATCGCTGCGCAAGGGTGTGTGGTTTGGGTCGATATGCGAGTATCTGGAGCGCGTTGCAGCCGCGTCAGCGGCTGGTCGCGGTTCTGGCGGTGGTGGCGACTCTGGCCGTGCTCGCCGGGCTGGTGCAGGCGGCGCGCCAGCCGTCGATGGCGACGCTGTATTCGGGGCTGGACTCCGCCGCAGCGGGCGAGGTGATGGCCGCCGTCGAGGCGATGGGCGTGAAAACCGAGGCGCGCGGCGGCGCGGTGCTGACGCCGATCGGCGACCGGGACCGGGTGCGGTTGGCGCTGGCGGCGGAGGGTCTGCCGCGCAACGGGCCGAAAGGCTATGAAATCCTTGAAAAGATGGACGGCTTTGGCACCACGTCCGAGATGTTCGAGGCGAATTACTGGCGCGCCAAGGAGGGTGAGCTGGCGCGCACCATCCTCGCCGCGCCGGGGATGCGCAGCGCGCGGGTGCACATCGCCAACCCGGTCGGCAAGCCGTTCCAGCGTGGCGCGACGCCGACCGCTTCGGTGACGCTGACCACCAACTACGGCCCGCTCGACCCGCAGATGGCGGAGGCGATCCGCTACATGGTCTCCTCTGCGGTGGCGGGCCTGGCGCCGACATCGGTTTCGGTGATCGACGCCGCGCACGGGGTTGTGCTGCGCATGGGCGAGGCGGCGGGCGATCCGCGCAATGGCCGGGCGCCCGGCGGCGCCCGCGAGGCGCGGCTGCGCGGCGAGGTCGAGCGGCTGCTGGCGGCGCGCGTCGGCGAGGGCAAGGCGATCGTCACCGTCTCGGTGGACGCCGAGACGCAGAGCGAGACCGTCACCGAACGCCTCGTCGATCCGAACAGCCGCGTCGCCATCAGCACCGACAGCCGCGACGTGAGCGAGAACGCCACCGGCGGCGTGGGCGGCGCGGCCACGGTGGCGTCGAACCTGCCGCAGGCGGGCGGCGGCGGCAAGGAATCCACCAGCGCGCGCACCGAGGCGCAGGAGCGGGTGAATTATGAGCTCTCGCAGACCACGCGCGAGCGGGTGAAGCCTGCGGGCGAGATCAAGCGGCTCACCGTGGCGGTGCTGGTCGATGGCGTGGCGAGCTATGCGGCGGACGGAACCCGCACCTGGACGGCGCGCCCGCAGGCCGAGCTCGACCAGCTGCGCCAGCTGGTGCAGGCGGCGGTCGGCTTCAACGCCGAGCGCGGCGACGTGGTGACGGTGGAGATGCTGGAGTTCGCCGAGCGTCCCGGCGTCGGCGTCACCGCGACATCGGGCGTCGGCGCCTTCTTTGAGCGCAACGCGATGAACCTGATCCAGATGGGTGTGCTCGCGATGGTCGCGCTGGGGCTGATGATGTTCGTGCTGCGCCCGCTGATGCGCGCCGCCGAGTTGCAGACCATCCCCGGCGATGACGAGACGCCAATGCTGGAATGGCCCGAGGGCGCGCGGCCCGGCATGGAGGAGGAAGAGCCGCTCGACCGGCTGTCGTTGCTGAAACAGACTTTCGAGGAACGGCGCGACGACAGCGCCACCGTGCTGCGCAGCTGGCTGGAGCGCGACGTGAACGAGGCCGCCGACGCCGAAAGCGACGCGGCATGAGGGCGGGCGCGATAAGGTTCGAGGATTTCGGCGAGGGCGGCCATGGCCGATCCTCCACCCGCGCGCGCGAGATCGAGGCGGCGGTGGCGCGGGCGCGCGGCGAGGCGCACGCCGCCGGCTACGCCGAAGGCTACGCCGCCGCCACCGCCGCCGCCGAGGCCGAGGACCGCGCCGCCGTGATCGACCTGCGCGAGAGCGTGCAGGACCTGCAACTGAGCCAGCAGGCCGCGCGCGCCGAGGCGATCGCCAATCTGCGCCCGGTGATCGAGGCGCTGGCGCGCATCGCCGCGCCGCAGGCGGCGGCGGCGGGCTTCGACGCGATGCTGGCCGAGGCGGTCGCCGCGCGGCTGGCGGGCGCGGCGGCGCCGCATCTGGTGGTGCGCGCGGCGCCGGAGCGGGTGGAGGGGCTGACGCTGCGGCTGGGCGAGGCGGTCGCGGTGCATCCCGATCCGTCGCTGGAGGGCGCGCGGGCGCGGCTGGAATGGGAAGGCGGCGGCGCGGAATGCGACGTCGAGGGCTGCCTGGCGGCGGCGCGCGCCGCGATCGGGGAATTCTTCGGAGAAGCTGGAGAGGGAATGCGTGATGTCGGATGACATGGACGAGGCTGGAGCCGGGGCGGAGGCCGGAGCGGAGGCGGGAACCGCGATCAGCGTCGCGGCGGCGGAAAAGCTGGCGGCGATGACGCCCGCGCGCGAAAAGGCGATCTTCGGCGTGCCGATCGAGGTGACGGTCTCGGTCGGCAAGGCGCGGCCGATGATTTCCGAGATCGTGTCGCTGCGCCGCGACTCGGTGCTGCCGCTCGACAGCCGGATCGAGGACCCGGTCGAGGTCTATGTCGGCTCGCAGCTGATCGCGCGCGGCGAGCTGCAGGAGCTTGAGGACGACGGCGGCCGCCTGGGCGTGCGCTTGACCGAGATCATGGATCTCGGCAATGCGTCATAGCGCAACGGCGCCGTGGATGCGGCTCACGCCGCCCGAAACGCGGCCCCGGCCGATGCGCCGGGGCTTCGGCTGCGCCGTCCTGCGGCGGCGGAGAGGCCCCGGCGCAGGGCCGGGGCCGCGCCTGCGGCGGACGGGCGCGCGCGGGGGCGGCGGCGTTGTCGCCGCCGCCGCGCTCGCGCTGGCGCTTACGGCGGGCGCGGCGGCGGCGCAGTCGGTCAATATCGACCTGGGCGAGGGCGGCTCGCTGACCGCGCGGCTGGCGCAGCTGTTCGTGCTGGTGACGCTGCTGAGCCTGGCGCCGGGCCTCGCGATCATGGTGACGTGCTTTCCGTTCATGGTCACGACGCTGTCGATCCTGCGCCAGGCGATCGGCGTGCAGCAGGCGCCGCCGAACATGATGATCGTCAGTCTTGCGCTGTTCCTGACCTATTTCGTGATGGAGCCGGTGGCGCAGGAGAGCTGGCGCGCGGGCGTGCAGCCGCTGATCGAGGGGACCATCGCGGAGGAGGAGGGCGTCGCGCTGGCGTTCGAGCCGTTCCGCGTGTTCATGGAGGGGCGCGTCGATCCCGACACGCTGGCGGTGATGCAGGAGGCGTCGCCGACGCGCGACACCGTTGATCCCGCCGCGCGGCCGCCGGTGTCGGTGCTGATCCCGTCCTACCTGATCAGCGAGATCCAGCGCGGCTTCGAGGTCGGCTTCCTGATCTTCCTGCCGTTTCTGATCATCGACATGGTGATCGCCTCGGTGCTGATGTCGATGGGCATGATGATGGTGCCGCCCGCCGTGGTGTCGCTGCCGTTCAAGCTGGCGTTCTTCGTGGTCGCCGACGGCTGGACGCTGCTGGCCGGCGCGCTGGTGCGGGGGTATGCGCCATGAGCGACAATCTACCCGCCCCGATCGCCCCCGGCGCCGCCCCCGCCGCGCCGCCGCCCGCCCAGCCGTCGCCCGCCGCGATCGCCGAGATGAAGCTGGCGGAGAAGGCTGCGCTGATCATCGCCGCGCTGGGGCCGGAGGCGGCGCCGCATGTGCTGCAGGGCATGGGCGAGACCACGATCCGCCGCTTCGCGCAGGCGATGAGCGCGCTGGGCATGGTCGATCCCGCCACGCTGGACGCCACCATCGACGAGTTCACCAACGAGCTCGGCGCCCGCAACCAGATCAAGGTCGGCGCCACCGAGGCGCGGCGCATCCTCACGGAGTTGCTCGACGACGACAGCGTGTCGCGCATCATGGACGATGTGGACGTCTCCGGCGGGCGCACGCTGTGGGAGAAGCTGTCCAACAGCTCCGATCAGGCGCTGGCGGGGTTCCTGCGCCACGAGCACCCGCAGACGGCGGCGGTGGTGCTGTCCAAGATGCGCTCCGAGAAGGCCGCGCGGATCCTTGAGCGGCTCGACCCGGAGTTCGCGCAGGTCATCGTGCTGCGGCTGGCGCGGGTGCCGCGCCTCGACAGCGAGGTGATGGAGCTGCTCAAGGACGTGATCTTCCGCGACTTCCTCGCCGTCATGCAGCGCGAGCAGGCCACGCGCCGCCCGGCGGACGTGATCGGCGCCATGATGAACAACGTCTCCTCCAGCGCGCGCGTCCGGCTGCTGGAGCAGCTGGAGCAGGAACGGCCAAAGCTGGCGCGCCAGGTGCAGAAGGTCATGTTCACCTTCGTCGATATCGCCGAGCGGGTG
>CAZOZE010000211.1:0-3506 GCA_964584215.1 uncultured Rhodobacterales bacterium | reverse complement strand
GCGCATCTACGGCGACACCATCCCCTCGCCCTGGGCGGGCAAGCGCATCATGGTCACCCATGCGCCGGTCGGCGTGGTCGGCGCCATCACGCCGTGGAACTTTCCCACCGCGATGATCGCGCGCAAGCTGGGCGCGGCGCTGGGCGCCGGGTGCGCCATGGTGTGCAAGCCCGCCACCGCCACGCCCTATTCCGCGCTCGCCTTCGGCGCGCTGGTCGAGCAGGCGGGCTTTCCCACCGGCATCTTCAACGTCATCACCGGCTCGGCGTCCGAGATCGCGGCGGAGATGTGCGAGAACCCCAAACTGCGCAAGATCACCTTCACCGGCTCGACCGCAGTGGGCAAGAGCCTCGCCAGCGCCGCCACCGCGCATATGAAGCGCGTCAGCATGGAGCTGGGCGGCAACGCGCCGTTCATCGTGTTCGACGACGCCGACCTCGACGCGGCGGTGGCGGGCGCGATGGTCTCGAAATACCGCAACTCCGGCCAGACCTGCGTCTGCGCCAACCGATTCCTGGTGCAGCGCGGCGTCCACGACGCCTTTGTCGCCAAGCTCAAGGCGGCGGTCGAGGGGCTGAAGGTCGGGCGCGGCTATGACGAGGGCGTGACGCAAGGCCCGCTGATCGACGACGCCGCGCTGGCCAAGGTCGAGGAGCATCTGGCCGACATGATCGCGGGCGGCGCCACCGTCGTCACCGGCGGCAAGCGGATCGGCAACGAAGGCGCGTTCTTCGCGCCCACCGTCGTCACCGGCGCCACGCCCGCGATGAAGCCGTTCTCCGAGGAGACCTTCGGCCCGATCGCGCCGGTGTTCGTGTTCGACGACGAGGCGGAGGCGATCGCCATGGCCAACGACACGCCGTTCGGGCTGGCCAGCTATTTCTACACCCGCGACCTCGGCCGCGCCTACAGGGTGATGGAGGCGCTGGAATACGGCATGGTCGGCGTCAACGAAGGCCTCATCAGCTGCGAAGTGGCGCCGTTCGGCGGCGTCAAGGACAGCGGCATGGGCACCGAGGGGTCGAAGTATGGCCTCGACGACTATCTGGTGAAGAAATACGCGCTGTTCGGGGGGCTGGGCGTGCGCGGATAGGCGCAGCGGCGAAGATTTCGCCCCCTCTCCCCATGGGGAGAGGGTCGGCGTGAGGGGGAAGCTCAGGCGCTTGCCCCTCGGTCGTCCTGCACCGCCAGCGCGCGCCTTGCGACCGGTCGGCGCACGCTCTCGCGACGCCTCCAGCCGCCGGGCCTTCGCGCGGCGGCAAGCGCGGCGGACGCATCGCGGTGGGCGTCGGCGCCCTGCGCGAATGACTGAGGTGCGCGGAAGGCGGCAACTTGGCGCGACTTCTCGCGACGCCTGCCACCGCCGGGCCATCGCCCGGCGGCAAGCGCGTCGGGATGCGCCTGGGCCCGCCCGGCGGCCCCAAAGGCCGCCGGGCGGCGACGTCCGCCCCCCAGCGGGCGTCGCCATGGGCGCCGCCCGGGCGGACGCCGCCACCCTCTGTCGCGCTGGCGTCGCCGCCGGGATCGGCTGCGGCTTGCGCCTCCGCCGATGCGGCGCGCGCGCCCTGCCACCGGCAGGGCGCCTTTGCGCGCCGCGCGCGAATGACTGAGTCGCGCGGGAAGCGGACGGTCGGCGCACGCTCTCGCCACGCCTCCAGCCGCCGGGCCATCGCCCGGCGGCAAGCGCGGCGGGTTGCGCCTTGCCCGCCCGACGGCCCCAAAGGCCGCCGGGCGGCGACGTCCGCCCCCCGCGGGCGTCGCCTTCAGCGCCGCCCGGGCGGACGCCGCCACCCTCCGTCGCGCTGGCGTCGCCGCCGGGATCGGCTGCGGCTTGCGCCTCCGCCGATGCGGCGCGCGCGCCCTGCCACCGGCAGGTCGCCTTTGCGCGCCGCGCGCCGGGCGTCGGCGCCTCGCGCAAACGGCCGCTTCGTGCGCTTACCCGCCAGTCACGCCCCCTTCAAACACCCTGCTCCCACCCGCTACTCGTCCAGCGCCTTCAGCCGCGCCGCCAGCGCGCGCAGGAAGGCGTCGGGGTCCGCCCTCAGCAGCGCCAGCGTCTGACCGAGCGCATCCCCTGCGGCGGCGGTTGCGCGCCGGTCCCGGTCGAGGACGCCGGAACCGGCGCGGGCCGGTCAGCGCGCCCGCCGCATGGAGCGCCCGCGACCCTCATCGCCGCCATCAGCGCCGCGCGCGCGACATCCGCTGCTCAACAGCGCCCACCAGCCGCACCAGCGGCGGCAGGATGACGAGATAGATGCCCGCCGCCGCGATCAGCGGCGTGGGGTTTGCGGCCAGCGCCTGCGCCTGATTGGCCTGCGCCTGATTGGCCTGCTTGAGCAGATCGGGCATCGCCACAACCGAAGCGAGCGCGGTGTCCTTGACCACATTGATCGCGTTCGAGGTCAGCGGCGGGATGACGATGGATTGAGCAACCCGTTGTCTGGAAATTTTGCTGAGAGTGGGTCACGCATCCTGACATGCCCACTTGATGCAGGGCCTGCTGTCTGAGGCCCATTTTTCGTCGATCCCGACAAGGATGGCGCTGACCGGCCGCAGCAGGGCGGCCTCGCTCGGGACTGAGGAGGGAAAAGCGGTCCTTCCAGTGGAAGGATCGCCCGACGGAGGCTGATCATGGCCGTATGGCGCTTCAGCTCCTGCCGGACTGCGCGCTCCATCGGGTTCGAGGTGCGTGGTCGGCGGCGCTGCGGCTCGGCCAGCGCGGCTTCGGCCCTGGCCAGCGCGCCTGCGTTCCATACGGCGCGCAGCTCGGCGCCGATGCGCTTGCGGATCGCGGCATTGGGGGCTTGGTGGAGGGCGTTTTCGGCCAGATGGAACTGGCGGCGCCGCTAGGTTGCGTCGCCGAGCACGGCACAGCGGGCGGGGCGCAGCCCGGCATGGTCGTCGGATCTGATGAACGCGACGCCACGCAAGCTGCGGGCGATCAGGCTCTTCGGGAAGCCCCGCCAGTGGGCCCCGGCATCCGACAGGGCGCGGGGACACGCCGAGAACCCGCCGCCGCGCGACCGGCCCCTGAAGCCCCGGACCCCGGCATGCGCGCAGCCCTCAGCGATGCTGGCGCGACGACCGGTAGAGACCGCCCGATACCAGCCGATCCGATTCACCCCGCGACAGGCCGAGGCAGGGATCGACGCCTCGGGTGGCGGCGTCGGGAAATCCGATGACTATGCTCTGGCCGCAAGCGTCATCGGGCTGTCAAAGACCGAAGTTATCAAGTTCCCCGGCCCTCGGTGATCCGTTGGTCAGCCCGAGTGGGAAACCCTGAGACGCCTTCCATGCAAGCTTGAAGCCTGCGGGAAATGCAGCCTGATCCCCGGCCGGGAAACTCTCCGGCAAAGCCGGATCAGGTCAGTCGCGCAGCAGTTCGTTGATCGCGGTCTTGGCGCGGGTGCGCGCGTCCACGCGCTTGACGATGACCGCGCAGTAGAGGCTCGGCCCCGGCGCGCCGTTGGGCAGGGCGGCGCCGGGCAGCGAACCGGCCACCACCA
>CAZOZE010000210.1:0-5648 GCA_964584215.1 uncultured Rhodobacterales bacterium | reverse complement strand
GCGTAGTGATAGATCTTCGAGCCAAAGCCGCCGCCCACGTCAGGCGCCACCACGCGCAGCTTGTGCTCGGGGATGCCCAGCACGAAGGCGCCCATCAGCAGCCGGATGACATGCGGGTTCTGCGAGGTGGTGTAGAGCGTGTGCTGGTCGTCGGAGCGGTCGTACTCGCCGATGGCGCAGCGCGGCTCCATCGGGTTGGCGACCAGCCGGTTGTTGACCAGCTCCAGCGTGGTGACATGCGCCGCGTTGCGGATCGCCTCGTCCACCGCCGCCTTGTTCTCGGCCACGAACTCCCAGTCGTAGCAGATGTTGTCGGGCGCCTCGTCATGCACCGCCGCGCCGCCGCTGATGGCGGCGCGCATGTTGGTGACGGCGGGCAGATCCTCGATCTCGACCGCCACCATCTCGGCGGCGTCCTTGGCCTGCTCCAGCGTCTCGGCCACCACCACGGCGATCGGGTCGCCGACGTGGCGCACCTTGCCCTCGGCGAGGATCGGGTGCTTGGGCTCCTTCATCGGATCGCCGTTCTTGTCGGTGATCTGCCAGCCGCAGGGCACGCCGCCCACGCCCTCGAAATCCTTCGACGTGAACACCTGCGCCACGCCCGGCGCCGCCGCCGCTTCGGTCGTGTCGAGCGAGACGATGCGGCCATGCGCCACTTCGGAGCGCACGAACACGGCGTGGAGCTGGCCGGGGCGGTTGATGTCGTCGGTATAGCGGCCGTTTCCGGTGAGGAAGCGGACGTCTTCGCGGCGCTTGGACGAGGCGCCGATGCCGTCATGTTTGGTCATGCGTTTCTCCCTGTCGTCGCGTTGCTTATTCGGCCGCGATCTTTTCGCCGCGCAGCGTGGCCGCCGCCGCGAGGATCGCCTTGACGATGTTGTGATAGCCGGTGCAGCGGCAGATGTTGCCCTCCAGCCAGTCGCGCACCTCGTGTTCGGTGGGGTTGGCGTTCTTCTGCAGCAGGTCGGCCGCCGACATCACCATGCCCGGCGTGCAGAAGCCGCATTGCAGGCCGTGATGGTCCTGAAACGCCTGCTGGATCACGCCCAGCGAGCCGTCGGGGTTGGCCATGCCCTCGATGGTGGTGACCGAACCGCCGTCGGCGGCCAGCGCCAGCACCGAACACGCCTTGACGCTCTCGCCGTTCAGGTGCACCACGCAAGCGCCGCACTGCGACGTGTCGCAGCCGACATGGGCGCCGGTCAGCCCCAGATCGTTGCGCAGGAATTCGACGAGAAGCGTGCGCCCCTCGACGTCGCCCGAAACGGTCTTGCCGTTCACGGTCATGGTGACAGACGCCATTCTCTTCCTCCCAGGAATGCTTGCAACCGTATGGAGCGCTTGGGACTTTCAGCCGAACAGGCGCTTCCAGAAACTCTTTTTCTTCTCCGGCGCCGCGCCGTCCGCCGCGGCCTGCGCGGCGTCCGCCGCCGGTTCGGGCGCCGGTTCGGCCACGGGTTCGGCCGCAGGTTCGGGTGCGGGGCCCTCGACCGTCTCCTTGAACTTGGTGAAGAACTGGTCGGCCATCTTCTTGGCGAACCCGTCGATCAGCCGGGCGCCGAGCTGGGCGATCTTGCCGCCGACCTTCGCCTCCACCGCGTAGCTGAGAACGGTGCCCTCCGCCGTCTCCTCAAGGCTGACATCGGCGCCGCCCTTGGCGAACCCCGCAGCGCCGCCCTTGCCCTCGCCCGTGATGGTGTAGCTGTTCGGCGGGTTGAGATTGGACAGCTCGACCACGCCATGGAACGTGGCCGACACCGGGCCGACCTTCTGCTTGACCACGGCCTCAAGCCCGGTCTCGGAGGTCCGCTCCAGCGACTGACAGCCGGGAATGCACGCCTTGAGCACTTCAGGGTCGTTGAGCGACGCCCATACCGTCGCCTTGTCTGCGGCGATGGTCTGCGACCCCTCAAGCTTCATGACGCTTGTCCCCCCTTCGTTTTTGTGCGGTCGCATGGTTGCGCCGCGCGGCTTGATTGCACAAGACGATATGGCGGCGACGCGGATAATTCCAGTCGCTTCGCCAGCGGCCCGGCTGGCCGCGGTGTCGCGGCGGCGCTTATGCTTAAGTCTTGGCGAAAGCGCGCGGCGGACCACCTATATTGAGTGTCCGAGGCGCAGGGCTACGGGGATGGAGATGCAGGGCGGAAGAGCGGTGAGACTGGCGCAGGCCCCGGTGGCGCGGGCGATCCTGGTGATCGACGACCACCCGCTGTTCTGCGAGGCGCTGAGCATGGCGCTGAAGGCCGGGCTGGGGCTGGAGAGCGCGGTGAGCGCCAACGCGCTGGGCGCGGGGCTGGCGCTGCTGGAGGAGGGGCTGGAGGTCGATGCGGTGGTGCTCGACCTCAACCTGCCCGACGTGACCGGGGTGGACGGCCTACTGCGGCTCAAGGCGGTCACGCCGCGCACCCCGGTGGTGGTGGTCTCGGCGCTGACCGATCCGCGCGTGATCGCCCAGGTCATCAAGGCCGGCGCGGCGGGCTTCGTGCGCAAGGATACGCCGGGCGACGCGCTGGTGGCCGCGTTCCGCCGGGTGCTGGAGGGCCATGTCTATACCCCGCCCGACTATGCGCCGCCCGCCGAAGGCGCGGGCGCCGACGCCTCGCTGGATGACGCCGTCGGGCGGCTGGGCGAGCTGACGCCGCAGCAGATGCGCATCCTGGGGCTGGTGCGCGAGGGCAAGCTCAACAAGCAGATCGCCTTTGACCTCGCCATCGCCGAGACCACGGTCAAGGCGCATATCACCGCCATCCTGCGCAAGCTGGGCGTGCAGAGCCGCACTCAGGCTGTGCTTATTGCGCAAAAGGCCAGCTATGCGGACATATTGAAACCCTGACGCGGCGCCGGTAGTGTCTTGAGCGGAAGCAAAGGCGCCGAGAGAGCGCCCTCATCAGCGACGGGGGAGGCGATGTCGGCGCGTGAGGCGAACCACGGCGGCTCGCCGGTTTGCGAGCGCGCAGAAGCTGCGGCGCAGGGCGGCGGGTTCGGGCTTGAGGTCGATGACGTCCTCTCCGACAACGAGCGTCTGCGCCGCGCCAATGACGCGCTGCGCGCGCGGATGGCGCTGTCTGGCGGCGAAGAGGCGGCGCGAAAGCCGGGCGAGGCGGGCGAAGGGGCGGGCTGGATCCGGCGCTATGTCGAGGTGGCGCTGGAGGCGTCGGACGCGGCGCTGGCGCTGTTTACCGAAGAAGGCCGGTTGCTGGCGGTGAACCGCCGTTTTTCGGCGCTGGTCCCCGATGTCGCGCCGCGCCTGACGCCGGGTCTGCGCTTCGACGACGCCGCGCGGCTGCTGGCGGCCTCCGCCGCGCTGGATCTGCCCGACGCCGGGGCGCGCGACCGCTGGGCGCGGTCGCGGATCGACGGGCGCGGTCTGGCGGCGGGGCCCGCCGCCACGCCGCTCGCCGACGGGCGCTGGGTCGAGGTCGCGGAGCGCAACACCGGGCAGGGCGCCTTCGCGCTGGCCTTCACCGACGTGACCGAGGCGATGCTGTCGCGGCGCAGCGCGCGCACGAGCGCGCCCACGGGGCGCGAGGCGCTGACGCGCGCGGCGCTCGATCATCTGCCGCTGGGCTTCGGCGCCTTCGACGCGCACGGCCAGCTCACGTTCTGGAACGAGCCGTTTCGCACGCTGATGGGGCTGGGCGTCGGCGATTTGCGCGAAGGGCTGACGTTTGCGCATCTCGCCCGGCGCATCGAGCAGGGCGGCGCGGTGGATCGCGACGGCCCGGCCCGGCGGGTGGCGCTGTGGGTGGCGGCGCATTCGCCGCGCCCGCCGCTGTCGGTCGAGATCGCGCGCCGCGACGGCGTTCTGCTGATGGCGCAGTGCCGCGAGGGCGGCGCGGGCGGCTTCACGCTCAGCCTGACCGACGTCACCGCCGAGCGGCTGGCGGCGGCGGAGGTGGCGCGGGTGCGCCGCACGCTGGAGAGCCGCGTCAACGAGCGCACCGCCGCGCTGGTCGAGGTCAACGACCGGCTGGTGCAGGAGGTGGCCGAGCGCCGCGCGATCGAGGCGGAGATGCGCCGCGCCCGCGACGCGGCGGAGGCGGCGGACCTGTCCAAGACGCGGTTCCTGGCCGCCGCCAGCCATGACCTGCTGCAACCGCTCAACGCCGCCAAGCTGTTCATCTCGGCGCTGTCGGCGGGGGATCTGCCGCCGGAGGCGTCTGCGATCGCGCTCAAGGTCGAGAGCGCCTTCGCCTCGGTCGAGACGCTGCTGAACGCGCTGCTCGACATCTCGCGGCTGGACGCGGGCGGCGGCGAGGCGCAACACGCCGATTTCCCCATCGCGCGCATTCTTGAGCCGGTCGCAGAGGAGTTTCGCCCGGTCGCCGCCGAGCGCGGCCTGCGGCTGCGCGTGGCGCCGTGCTCGGCGGTGGTGCGCAGCGACCCGCATTACCTGCGCCGCATCGTGCAGAATCTGGTCAGCAACGCGCTGAAATACACCGTGAACGGCGGCGTGGTGGTCGGTTGCCGGCGGCGCGGCGACACGCTGCGGCTGGAGGTGTGGGACAGCGGCGTGGGCATCCCGGCGGCGGAGCGGCGGCGGGTGTTCGACGAGTTTCACCGGCTCGACCGGGCCAACCCGCGCGGCGAGCGGGGCATGGGGCTGGGGCTGGCGATCGTGGACCGCGCCAGCCGCCTGCTGGGTCACACGGTGGACATCCGCTCGGCCGAGGGCGCGGGCTCGATGTTCAGCGTCACGCTGCCGCTGGGCGACAAGCGCGCCGCCGCCCCGCGGGCGCAGGCGCCGGAGCCGCAGGACGCCTTCGACAGCGCGGGCGGGATGATCGCGCTGGTGATCGAGGACGACCCGGCGGTGCGCGCCGCCACCGCCGCGCTGCTGGATCGGTGGGGCGTGGACGTGCTCGAAGCCCATTCCGGCGAGGCGGCGCTGGCGCTGGCGCGCCAGATCGGGCTGGCGCCCGACGTGCTGCTGGTGGACTATCACCTGATGGGCGAGACCGGCGTCGGCGTGCTGACGCGGGTGCGCGCCGCGTTCGACGCGCCGATCCCCGCCATCGTGATCACCGCCGACCGCTCCCGCGCCGTCGCGGACGCGGTGGCGCGCGCGGGCGCGCAACTGCTGACCAAGCCGGTGGCCCCCGCCAAGCTGCGCGCGCTGCTGCACTGGAGCCAGGCCGCAGCGGGCGCCACAGCCGGCGCCACAGCGGCTTCGCCGCCGCATCCGGCCTGATGCGGCTGGACGGATGCTCTCGGCGCCGCATTTTTCGGCGGTTCGGCCGGCTTGTGGCTGATTTTCGCGCAGCGTCGCGCCGCACGGCCCCGCCCGCCCCGCGATGCGCGCCGCTGGCTGGACGCCCGGCGTCTGTGGTGCTTAGCCTCGGCCAAAGGCGGCGCAGCCCGGCCGCCCAAGCCCCCGTCGCGAGGCCCGCATGACCCTTCAGGTCGCCCTGACCCACCGCACCACCTATGATTACGACCGCCCGATCACGCTGCATCCGCAGGTGGTGCGCCTGCGCCCGGCGCCGCACGCGCGCACGCCTGTGCTGAGCTACAGCCTCAAGATCAGCCCGGAGAAGCGGTTCACCAACTGGCAGCAGGACCCGTTCGGCAACTGGCAGGCGCGGCTGGTGTTTCCCGAGAAGGTCGATCACTTCCACGTCGAGGTCGATCTGATCGCCGAG
>CAZOZE010000209.1:0-3675 GCA_964584215.1 uncultured Rhodobacterales bacterium | reverse complement strand
CGAGATCCTGTTCGGCGCCGATTTCGTGCGCGACAACGCGGTGATGACCTCGCTGATCAACGTCAACTCGCCGATGGTGTTCGACGCGACGATGATGGGCGCGCTGGAGGTCTATGCGGCGGCGGGGCAGGCGGTGATCGTCTCGCCGTTCATCGTCGGCGGCGCGATGGCGCCGGTCTCTGCGGCGGGCACGCTGACGCAGGTGCTGGCGGAGGTGCTGGCGGGCGCGGCCTATGCGCAGCTTGTGCGCCCCGGCGCGCCGGTGGTCTTCGGCGCCTTCGTCACCTCGATCGACATGAACTCGGGCGCGCCGACATTCGGCACGCCTGAAGCGTCAAAAATCCTTTATGCCGCAGGGCAGTTAGCGCGGCGGTTAAACCTGCCTTTCAGGTCCGGCGGGGGCTTGTGCGGTTCGAAGCTGCCCGATGCGCAGGCGGCCTACGAGAGCGCGAACACGCTGAACGCCGCGCTGCTGGGCGGTGTGAACTTCTGCCTGCACGCCGCCGGGTGGCTGGAGGGCGGACTGGTGGCGTCGTTCGAGAAATTCGTGATGGACGCCGATCAGCTCGGCGCGCTGCACAGCCTCGCCCGCGGCATCGACATGTCGGAGAACGGCCAGGCGATGGCCGCGATCCGCGAGGTCGGCCCCGGCGCGCATTACCTCGGCTGCGCGCACACGCAGGACAACTTCAGGGAGGCGTTCTGGCGCTCGGGGCTGCTCGACTACAAGCCGTTCGAGACCTGGGCCGAGGAGGGCGCGCGCGACACGCAGGCGCTGGCGGCGGCGCAGGTGGCGCGGATGCTGGCCGACTACGCCCCGCCGCCGATCGACCCCGCCATCGACGAGGCGCTGGGCGCCTTCGTCGCGGCGCGCAAGGCGGCGGAGCCGGACTCCTTCGGCTGAGGCGCGCGCCTCAGACCTCGTTTCCGGCGGCGCAGCCGCGACTTCTGAATTCCGGCGGCGCAGCCGCGAACCCTGAATTCAGGCGGCGCAGCCGCCGGTCGGCCGACTCTCCGCCAGCAGCGCGGCCAGCAGCCTGACGTGACGGCTGACCGAGTAGCCCGGCGCATGCGCGCGCCGGTCGGCGTCCGCCGCCGCCTCCGCCGCCGTCAGCGCCGCGACCAGCCCGCGCCCGCTCGCGCCGCCGGGCAGAGCGCCGGCCAGATCGCGCTCGCGCCGATACATCGCGGCGCCGGCCCGTGCGGCGGCGGCGAGAAGGCGGGGGCGAACAAGCTGGGCGAATGCGTTGGCGGCGATGGACATATCGGCTTCCCTTCGTGTTGCGACGCCGTGACCATGCCCCAGGCGAGAGGGGTGTTCCCGACTTCGTCCACGCAGCGCACGGTGACTCATATTTAATTGATATGACTGATAAATTTACGTTATTCACAAGCATTCCGCTTAAACCATTCTTCACGTTTCGCCTTTAGCGATAATTTTCATCAAAGTCGGCCAGCCGGGGAGATGACGTCTCGTGACCATCCACCAGCAGACCCTCGACCGCTGCGCCGCCGCTCTCGCCGACGCCTTCGTGGCGGCGCCAAAGCGGCGGGTTTCGGACGCGGCGCTCTATCTGGCGCATGTCGAGGGCGCGGCGCCGCTGCGCCGTCTGGCCGAGGCGAGCGGTCTCGCCGCCTCCAGCGTGCATCGCGCCGTGCGCCGGATCGAGGCGCTGCGCGACGACCCGCTGATCGACACCGCCTTCGACGCGCTGGGCGCCACCGCCCGCGCAGTGTTGTTTCCCGCCCCTGACACCGGAGAGCGCCCGATGCCGCCTGCCTCATCCGCCGCCAAAAGCGCCGCAGACGGCGCCGCAGACCTCTCCAGCGCCTACGCCCTGCGGGTCGCCGCGCGTGTGCTGGACCGGCTCAGCGAACCGGAGTCTTTCCTGATGGTCGCCCGCGGCGCCGAGAAGGCCGGGGTGTTTTGCCGCAAGAACAAGTTTCGTCGCCCGCTGTCGCTGATGACGGTCGAGACGGCGGCGGCGCTGGCGGCGCGCGACTGGGTGCGCTGCGTCTCGCGCACGGCGGCCTCGACCAAATACGCGATCACCGCCGAGGGCCGCGCCTGGCTGCGCCGCCGCCGCGCGGAGGACGAGGCGCAGGCGGCCCCGGTGGTGGCGCAGGCCGACAGCCTGAACGCCTTCGCCGTCCAGCATGTGCGGCGCGGCGAACGGGCGGTGGCGCGCGCCGACGGGACGGTGGGCGTGATCCGCGTCAACCTGGGCGAGTCGCCGCTGGGCTGGCTCGCCACCCGCAAGGGGCCGGACGGCGCGCCGTTCCTGACGCCCGAGGAGGTGGAGGCCGGCGAGCGGCTGCGCACCGATTTCGAAACCGCCCAGATGGGGCCGCGCGTCACCCAGGACTGGCGCAACTTCCTCACGCCGCGCGACGGCGCAGGCGCGGGCGGCGGCCCGTCGGAGGGGCCGGCCGCCGCCCGCGACCGGGTGGGCCGCGCGCTGGCCGATCTCGGCCCCGGCCTCGCCGACGTGGCCCTGCGCGCGTGTTGCTTTCTGGAGGGGCTCGAGGCCACCGAGCGGCGCATGGGCTGGGCGGCGCGGTCGGGCAAGGTGGTGCTCAAGATCGCCCTGCAACGCCTTGTGGCGCATTACGGATTGCTGCCCGAGCGCGCCTGACGCCGCACCCCCGGCGGCTTATGTTGCATTGCACAACACGCAGTGGTAGAAGCATTGCGAACAAATGCAGCATGGAGACGTGCGATGCCCGCGCGCAAAAGACCGCAAAACCCGTTTGAATTCTGGATCAGCTTTTCGCCCATGGCGCCGTTGTTCGGCGTGGCGTGGCGTTTCGAGAAGATGATCCCCGGCGCGCAGTTCTTTCGCCCGATGGAGGTCGTGGCGCAGATGACGGCGGCCAGCGTCGAGGAGGTCGCCCGCGCCACCGAAAAAGGCAGCCACGCGGTCGTCAAGGCGGCGGAGACCGTCGTCGAGAACGCCGCGCAGGTCGAGGCGCAGGTCGAGGCCGAGGTCATCGACGAGGCGGCCGAGGAGATGGCGGAGATCGTGGCGGCGGCGCCCGACGCCGCGTCTTCCTCTCCGCGCCCCGCAAAGCTCTATGACGCGGCCCCAGCCGACGCCGACGATCTCAAGCTGATCAAGGGAGTGGGGCCGAAACTTGAAGCGATGCTCAATGCGATGGGCATCTACCGTTTCGAGCAGATCGCCGGGTTCAGCGACGCCAATCTGGCATGGGTGGACGACAACCTGACCGCGTTCAAGGGCCGCCCGTTCCGCGACGACTGGGTGGCGCAGGCGCGCGCGCTGCTGTAGCGCGCGCCGGGGCCGTCACTAGGCCCGCAAAGAAGAGCGGCCCCGGACATCGGTCCGGGGCCGCTTTTCTTGTGCGGCAGGGCGCGCGGCGTCAGGCCGCCTTCAGCGCCGCCGCGCGCACGTCGTCGCTGACGTTGGCCTCATACTGCGCGAAGTTCTTCACGAACATCGCCACCAGCTTCGCCGCCTGCGCGTCATAAGCCGCAGGATCGGCCCAGGCGCCGCGCGGGTCGAGCAGCTTGGCGTCGACGCCGGGAACCGACACCGGCACCTCGAAGCCGAAGTTGGGGTCCTGGCGGAACGCGACGGTGTTCAGCGAGCCGTCGAGCGCCGCGGCCAGCAGCGCGCGGGTGGCGCGGATCGGCATCCGCGAGCCCACGCCGTA
>CAZOZE010000208.1:0-5709 GCA_964584215.1 uncultured Rhodobacterales bacterium | reverse complement strand
CAGCACGTCGCCGGTGAGGATGAACAGCGGCACGGCGGTCAGCGCGAAATGGTCGATGCCGTCGAACAGGCTCTCGCCCAGCAGCGACAGCGGCAGCACCTCCGACACCGCCAGCATCGTCACCGCCGCCGCGCCGATGGCGGCCCAGATCGGCACCCCCAGCGCGATCAGCGCGACGAAGAACAGCACCGGGCCGTAGAACGTCCAGCCGATCGCGGCCGACCCTTCCTCGAACTGGCTCCAGAGCATGACCGGCCCCTCAGTCGAACAGCCGCGCGCCTTCGTAGACGGGGCGTCCCGCACGAAGGTCCGCGATGTCGCGGGAGAGCGATTGCAGCAGGCGGAACGCCATCAGGCCGAAACCGACCGGCACCGCCGCAAGAAACCAGACCATCGAGACTCGCAGGCCGTGGCTGATCGAGCCGAACTTCCACGACACCGACACCACGTCGAGCGACCAGCGCAGCGCCAGCGCCGCGATCGCCAGCATCACCAGATCGCCGAAGATGTAGAGCAGCGTCTTCACCCTGGGCGGGACGAAGGCGAAGATCACGTCGATGCGGATATGCGCCCGCTCCTTCACCGCCGCGGCGGCGCCGATCCAGGCGAGATAGATGAAGGCGTAGCGCACCACCTCCTCGCCCCAGATCGAGGACCAGGCGAACACTTCGCGGCGGATCACCTCGACCGCCATGGTGGCGACGAGCATGGTGTAGAACACCAGCAGCGCCCAGCGCTCGGCATTCCGGTCGATCAGGCTCAGCATGACGACGGCCTCCCCGCATTGCGGCGGCTTCGGGCGCGCGCACGGGCTGCGCGCGGCGAGGGCGGCGCCGGGAGGGCGCGCGCAGTGCTCGTGGCGGCGTGAGGGCGCGCGCGGACCGCGCGCCCCGGCGACGGCGCTCAGGCGTCGTGGACGTAATGGCGGCCCTGCGCGCCCGCCGCCTCGGCCAGCTTGTCGAACGTGGCCATCGACCCGGCGAGGTCGGTCTTGAAGCGGTCCCACTCGCTGCGCTGATACCCGGCTGCGTCGCGCCACTGCGCCAGCTCGTCTTCGGTCGGCGAATAGAACTCCACGCCCGCCGCACGCAGCTCCGCCATCGCAAAGTTGCGCGCGGCGGGCACCTTGGCGAGGTTCTGCGCCGAAGTGATCTCGGAGGCGAAGTCGATGCCGTCGCGCACGTCGCCCGGCAGACCGTTGAACCACTCGAGGTTGCAGGAGAACACCTGACTATCCGGCACCGCCTGGGTGAAGCTGACGTAGGACAGGATGTCCTTGAAGCCGAAGACGTAAAGCGCGCCCACCGAGGGGTCGAGCGCGTCAGCCACGCCCTGCTTGATCGCCGAGGGCGTCTCACCCCAGGCCACCGGGGTCGGGTTGGCGCCGACCAGACGGTAGAACTGTTGCAGCATCTCCGAGCCGGGCACGCGGAACTTGATCCCGGCGAGGTCGGCGGGGGTTTTCACCGGCCCGGCGCCGCCCTTGCGGATCGCCACCACGCGCGGGTCGATCACCACATAATACAGCGGCTTGAAGCCCTTGGCCTCGACCTTGGGGTTCACCTCGTCGCGCCACGTCTGCGAGCTGACAAGGTTCACGAAGCGCTGGTTCGAGCCGCACAGATACGGCAGGTTGATCAGATCGACCACCGGCGCGAACGGCGCGAAGTTCGACAGCGAGTGCTGCGCCGCCTGAATGGTGCCGCCCTGCACCTTCTGCACCAGCGCCCCGCCTGCGCCGAGCTGCCCGCCGGGGGCCAGCTTGACATAGACCTTGCCGTTGGTGGCGTTCTGGACGTTCTCCTTGAAATCGAGCTGCATGATCGGATAGCTGCGGTCCGCCGTCAGCGCATAGGCCGTGGCGAGGTTCATCACATGATCGGCCGCCGCCTCGCGGCTCGCCTCCTCGCGCGCCGTCTGCGCTGCGGCCTTCGAGGACCACAGCGTGCCCGCCGCGCCCGCCACCATCGCGGCGGTGAAGGCGCCGGAGCCGGTCAGCTTCAGGAAATTCCGCCGTTCGGCGGAAGCGATCTCGGCCCTTTCGCGGGTCTCGGTCATTGCGCAGTCCTCCCTGTGTCGTCTTTCTGTTTCGCGACCGCCTCGCGGGCGAGCACGCCGATCACGAACAGAACCGATGCGGCGAGGAGGGTCAGCATCTCTTCGACGTCGCTGAGAAACACGGGCCGACTGGCGGCGCCGAAACCGACGTTCGTGAAGAAGACGATGAACGTGATGAGCGCCAGCGCAAGGCTGGCTGCGGCGAGCCGCTTCATCAGATTTCCTCCCCAGGCAGCGATTCGTTTCGCTTTCGATCATTGTAAGCGCTTACATATGGACCTTGCAAGCGCTTACATTACAATATCCTTGCGCCGCGCCAGCCCTGCGGCGCAAGGATCGAAAAGGGAGAGCGCGTCATAGCCGCCGCATCGCTCGATGATGTCGCGCGCGTCGCCGGGGTCTCCACGGCGACGGTGTCGCGCGCGCTCAACGCGCCGCATACGGTCCGCCCCGCGACGCGGGAGCGTGTCGAGAACGCCGTGGCCGCGCTCGGCTACACGCCGCATTTCGCCGCCCGCGCGCTGGCGGGCAAGCGCACCAACACCATCGGCGCGGTGATCCCCACCATGGAGAACGCGATCTTCGCGCGCGGCGTGCAGGCGATGGAGGAGGAACTGTCGGCGCGCGGCGTGACGCTGCTGGTGGCGACGGCGCATTACGACGCCGCGCGGGAGGCGCGGCAGGTGCGCGCGCTGCTGGCGCGCGGCGTGGACGCACTCGCCCTGATCGGCCGCGCGCGGCCCGACGACGCCTATGCGGCGCTGCGCGCGCGCGGCGTGCCGTTCGTCACGCTGTGGAGCGCCGACGCGGCGGGCGGGCCGCCGTTCGTGGGCTTCGACAACCGGGCGGCGGCGCAGGCGATGGCGGCGCTGGTGCTGGACCACGGCCACCGCCGCATCGCGATGATCGCGGGCGTGGCGGCGGGCAACGACCGCGCCGCCGCGCGCATCGAAGGGGTGCGCGCGGCGCTGACCGGAGCGGGCGTCGCGCTCGCTGCGCCCTATCTCGTCGAGGAACCTTACGATCTCGACGCCGCCAGCGCCGCCGCGCGGGCGCTGATGGCGCTCGACCCGGCGCCGACCGCGATCATCTGCGGCAACGACGTTCTGGCCGCAGGCGCGATGCGCGGTCTCAAGGACGCCGGGCTGCGCGTGCCGGCCGACGTCTCGGTGGTCGGCTATGACGACATCGACCTCGCGACGGTCCTCGACCCGCCGCTGACCACGATCCGCGTGCCGCATCGCCGGATGGGCCGCGCGGCGGCGGACATGCTGCTGCGCATGATCGCGGGCGAGAGCGTCGCCAGCCGCCTGCTCGAATTCGAGATCGTCCAGCGGCGGTCGCTGGCGCGCCGGGGCTAGGCTGCGCGGGGGGCGCCACGCGGGAGGCTGTGAGCCGGTCCGCCGCTCCGTCGCCGGATCGAAGAAATGCGCCGTGCGCGGGTCGATGGTCAGCCGCACCAGCGCGCCGTCGGCGCCCTGCGCGTGGCGCGGCGCCACCGCCACGATCTCGCGCGCGCCGAGCGACAGATGCAGATGCTTATCGGCGCCGATCTTTTCCTTGTTGGCGCGATAGGCCGCGAAGGTCGGCGGGTCGGTCACGCCGTTCGGCACCTCGGTCTCGATCACGCCCGGCGAGACCACCACGACCGGCACGCCGTGCGGGGCAAGGCCGTGCGGGGCAAGATAGCCGCGCCCGCGCGCGATCCTGGCCTTGCGCATCTCTACCGCGCGATCCTGGAGACGCTGACGCTGGAGAGCGCGCGCTGCGTGGCGGCGATGCGCGCGCAGGGCGTGGCGGCGGCGCGCGCTCGGCGCTGTGGCTGCGCATGCGCCGACGCGCCCGGCCTGCCGGTGGCGCGCAGCGCCTTGGTCGAGGCGTCGGCGCTGGGCGCGGGCATGTCGGCGGCGGTGGGCGCGGAGGAGGCGGCGATTTCGCGCAAGCCGCCGCCGCCATGAGCCGCGAGGAGGCCGCGCTGGCCCCCGACCCCGCCGCCCGCGCCGCCTGGGGACGCCGCGTCAGGCCGCCAGCTGCCGCCCCGGCGCGCCCGCGCGGGCCTGAAGCCGTCAGGTCGTCTCGGCGATGAAGTCGGGCGTGATGCCGGTCTCGCGGATCAGCACGTCGGCGTCGAGATCGCGCAACAGCCCGTGCGCGCGCACCAGCACCGTGCGCCAGCCCGCCGCCGCACCGCCAAGGATGTCGGTGTGCAGCGTGTCGCCCACCATCGCGACGCGCTGCGGCGCGATGTCCGGCCCCAGTTTCGCGCGCGCCAGATCGAAGACGTTGGCGAACGGCTTGCCGTAGAAGGCGCACGGGGCGCCGGTCGCATCCCACAGCGCATGGGCGTGCAAGCCCGGCTCCAGCGACAGCCCATCCTCGCGCGGGGCGACCAGATCGGGGTTGCCGACCAGCACCGGGCGCGGCCGCGCGCGCAGCGCCGCCAGCAACAGCGCCTGCCGGGCGGGCGACCATGCGTCGCCGCTCAGCAGTGCGAAGCCTTCCGCCGCGTCATAAGCCGCCGGATCGTCGCCGAGCAGCAGCGCCCGCGGCGCCAGTTCTTCGATCGCCGATCGCGCCGTGGCGGCGAAACCCCACAGCAGCGCGTCGTCGCGCGCCGCCAGCGCCTGCGCCAGCGCGTCGCGGCTGGAGACGATCTCGGCGGCGGTGAAGTCGAACCCGAGGCCGCGATACTTGGCGACCGTCGCCGCCATGGGCCGCGTCGCGCCGTTGGTCAGCACGATCAGCCGCTTGCCCGCCGCGCGCAGCGCCGCCATGCGCGCGGGCGCGCCGGGGATCGCCGCCTCGCCGATGTTGAGCACGCCGAAGCCGTCGAGCACGAAGGCGTCGAAAAGGTCTGCCACCGCCGCCAGATCGGCGACCCTTTTCGCCGCGTCCGGAAAATGCGCGGCGGGCAGCCGGTCGCGGATCGCCGCGTAGCGCGCGCAGGCCGCCGCCGGGTCCATCCGCTCAAGCGCCGTCGCATCCATCGCCTGTCCCCCGCCTGTCGCCCGGCGGCTATCGGCGCGCCGCCGCGCGGTCAAGAGCCGCGCGCGGGCGTCACGGCCCTTGAAACCGGCGGCGGCCATGCGATTCCCGGTTGACCGCGTCTCGTCTCCCGCACTAACCAGTATCCAAGGCACCCGTAGCTCAGCTGGATAGAGCGTCGCCCTCCGAAGGCGAAGGCCACACGTTCGAATCGTGTCGGGTGCACCACCACCCCGCCTGATTGTTCCCCACCAGGCCGCGGCAGGGCGGCGGCGTTGCAGGCGGCCTGTCCCGCTCACCGCACAGCGACGGGACTCGTGGCGACGGCGCGCCGGGCGGGCTTGCGGGCTGAAGGATCCGCCTGACCCGCCCGAGGCGGCGGGCGGCTTTGACGACAGGGGCGCTTGCCCCGGCGCAACAACCGCAGCCGGTCACGCCAGACAGAGACCGGCGGGCGCCTGGCCGGCCGAAGCCAAGGCTCCGAATCCAATTCAGCTGACTGGTGATGCGAGGATGCTTTGGAGGTAGTCCGTTGACCATCCGGCGCGTTTTCTTCGGGACTTGATCGAGCTTTTGTCGCGTGCGGTGCGCACGAGGTTCAGGGCGAAATGTCTGACGGTGGCCATGTTTCGGGCGCCGTGGCCCTTGCGCAGTCGGGAGAGATCG
>CAZOZE010000207.1:0-3675 GCA_964584215.1 uncultured Rhodobacterales bacterium | reverse complement strand
CGCATCCGCGCGGGCGGCTTCACCGTGACGGTGGATCAGGATTACGAGGCGGTGATCGACGCCTGCGCCGACCGTGACGAGACCTGGATCAACGGCGACATCCGCAGGCTTTATGTCGCGCTGCATCGCATGGGATACGCTCATTCGGTCGAGGTGCGGATGGACGGCGCGCTGGCGGGCGGGCTGTATGGCGTGCGGATCGGCGCGGCGTTCTTCGGTGAGAGCATGTTCCACCGCCGCACCGACGCCTCGAAGATCGCGCTGGTGTGGCTGGTGGCGCGGCTGCGCGCGGGCGGCTTCACCCTGCTCGACAGCCAGTTCGTCACCGAACATCTGGCGCGGTTCGGCGCGACTTCGGTGCCGCGCGAAGCCTATCACAAGATGCTCGACGCCGCGATCCGCGCCACGGCCGATTTCGACGCGCTGCCTCAGGACGCCTCGCCGGAGACGGTCTTGCAGCTCAGCACCCAGACGTCATAGCGCGGATGGTCGAGCGCCGAAAGCGCGGGGGTGGAGGCGATCATCCACCCGGCGAACACCGGCGCGGCGGGCGCCTTCGCGTCGATGATCTCAAGCCACGCCTCGGCGTCGGCGCCGGTGTCGCGACAGGCGCGCACGGTGACGGTGAGGCGGCGATACGCGGTCGGCGCGCCCACCACCGCCTCGAAGGTCTCGGCGAGGCCGGAGAACTTGTCGAGGCCGCGCAGCACCGCGATCGGCCGTGCGACCCCCTGCGCCTGCGCGACCGTCTCCGGCGCGGCGGCGCTCAGCGCGGCGGCGAGCACGGCCGCGATCACGCCGCGCGCCCCAGCACGGCGCGAAACCGCAGCCGGACATAATCCGCCGTCCAGGCGCCGCTTCGGTCGCGCAGCGCAGGCGCCGCCAGCGCGGCGGCGCGCGCGATCACCGCCGCGCGGCGGTCGGGCGGCGCCAGCGCCACGGCGGGCGCGGCCAGCGTCTCGAACCATGCGGCGATCCCCGCCGCGACCGGCGTGGGGCGCGGGATCAGCGCGATGTCGGTCACGGTGAAGCCTGCGGCGCGCAGCCGCGCGGCATGTTCCTCAGACGTCGGGAAATACCAGACCTCGGAGAGGTCGGTGGCGACCCCCTCCCCCGCCAGCGCCGCGATCAGCGCGACGCGGATCGCGGCGACGTTGCCGTGGCCGCCGAACTCCGCCACGAACCGCCCGCCGGGGCGCAGGGCGCGCGCGACGCCGGCGATCACCGCGTCGGGGTCGGTCATCCAGTGCAGCGCGGCGTTCGAGAACACCGCGTCAAAGCCCGCGCCCGCATCCAGCGCCTCGCCCCGCCCGACTTGCGCATCCACCCCGCGCGCCTGCGCCGCCGCGACCATGTCGGCGGAGGCGTCCACGCCGACGACCCCGGCGCCGAGGGCGCCGATCCGCTCTGTCAGCGCGCCGTCGCCGCAGCCCAGATCGAGGATGCGCTCGCCCCGCTGCGCCGCCAGCAGATCGAGCGCGGCGGCGCCCAGGTCGGAGACGAAGCGCGCGTCGGCCGCATACCGCGCGGCGCTCCACGCCGCGTCGGCGCTACTCACCGCCGCCCGTGATCGCGCGACCGACCAGATCGAGCAGGTTGACCGAACCTTGCGTGATGGTGAAGGCGCCGCCCGGCTCGATCATGAACTCCGACCCGCCCGGCTGGATGGCGATATGCGCCCCGCCCAGCAGGCCGTCGCTGGCGATGGTGGCGGCGCTGTCGTCGGGCACCATCACGTCGCGGCGCAGCGCCATGCGCACCTCGGCCTGAAAGCTGTCGGGGTTGAGCGCCATGGCGCGCACCGTGCCGACCTTGACGCCGGCGATGCGCACGTCGCCGCCCACGTTCACGCCGTCCGCCTTGCGAAACTGCGCCGTCAGCTCATAGGTCGAGGAGGTGCTGATGTCGGCGCTGCGCGCGGCGAAAATCATGAAGCCGACCGCGACCGCCAGCACGGCGGCGCCGATCACGGTCTCGGCTGCGTTGTTCGACATGCGGCCTACTCCGGCGACCAGGCGTCATAGTCGCCGCCGGTGCGCGCGCGGGGCGTGGCGGTGGTGACCGACCCCGGCGGCGCATAGGCCAGCGCGGTGCCGGTGAGGTTGGGCTTGTGATCCTTCTCCCACGGCTTGACCGGCAGCGGCGCGCGCGTGGGGGTCTCGTCGACGGTATGGTGCAGCCAGCCGTGCCAGTCGGGCGGCACGCGGCTCGCCTCGGCCTCGCCGTTGAACATCACCCAGCGCCGTTTGCCGGCTTCGCTCTGGTAATAGACGTTGCCCAGGGCGTCCTCGCCGACGCGCTCGCCATGGCGGCGGGTGTGCAGCCAGGTGCCGATGGTGTGGCCGTTCCACCAGGTGAACAGGCGATTGAAAGTGCTCATGAGACATCTCCGCAGGCGCGCGGCGCGACTATGCCCCGCGCGGGGCGTGGCGTCCATAGCGCGACCGCCGCAGCCACGGCGCCGAGCGCGGCCTCGCGCAACGTGACCGCGATCACAGTCAGGGCGCGCGGCGCGCGGCAGAGTGATTCTGCGATCCATGACATTGCGGAGAACCCCGATGGCCCAGCGCAGCACACGCCTTGTCGAGACCGAAGCCGACCGCTACTGGCGGGAGAAGACCGGACGCAGCGGCTACAGCGGCGAGCTTGTGACGCTCGCGCTGCTGCTGGCGGTCATGTTCCTGAACTGAACTCTGCGCCCGTCCCGGCATGGCCGGGGCGGCCGCCCCGCCCCGCCGATCAGGCGATTTCGGCCAGCCGCGCCGCCGCCGCCGACAGCTTGTCGGCCTCGAGCGCCAGCGCCTCCAGCCGCGCGCGCTCCTTGGCGACGACATCTTCGCGCGCCTTCTGAACGAACGCCGGGTTGGCGAGCTTCGCCGCCACGCCGCCGCGCTCCTTCTCCAGCTTCTCCAGCGCCTTGCTCAGCCGCGCCCGCTCCGCCGCGATGTCGATCACGCCCGCCAGCGGCAGGCACAGCGTCGCGCCCTCGACCGCCAGCGTCACCGCCCCTTTCGGCGCCGCGTCGGCCAGCGTCACGCGCTCCAGCCGCGCCAGACGGCGGATAAGCGCGTCCACCCGCGCCAGCCGCGCCCGCGTCGCCGCATCGGCGCCCACCGCGACCAGCGGGATCAGCGGCCCCGGCGCCACGTTCATCTCGGCCCGCGCCGAGCGCACGCCCTCGATCAGCGCGATGGTCCAGGCGATATCGGCGTCGGCCTGCGGGTCGGCCATGTCCGCCGCCGCGTAGGTCGGCCAGTCGGCGTGCACCAGCATCTTCGCGCGTTCGGCGGTGGCGCCCCACAGCTCCTCGGTGACGAACGGCATCACCGGGTGCAGCAGGATCAGCGCCTGATCCAGCGCCCAGGCCACCGCAGCTTGCGTCTCGGCCTTGTCCGGCCCGTCGTCGCCCTGCAGCGCGGGCTTCGCGAGTTCGAGATACCAGTCGCACAGCACGCCCCAGACATGGGCATAAAGCGCGCTGGCGGCGTCGTTGAAGCGATACGCCGCCAGCGCCGCGTCCACGCTCTCGCGCAGCCGCGCCGTCTCGCCCACCATCCAGCGGTTGACCGGCAGCGCGCAGGATTTCGGGTCGAACGCCGGATCGGGGGCGCAACCGTTGATCTCGGCGAAGCGCGCCGCGTTCCACAGCTTCGTGCCGAAATTGCGATAGCCCTC
>CAZOZE010000206.1:0-8780 GCA_964584215.1 uncultured Rhodobacterales bacterium | reverse complement strand
CGGCTGATGATGATCTACGTCGAGGGCTTTCGCAACGTGCCGCTGCTGATCTGGATCCTGATGATCGCGGCGGCGGTGAACGAGAGCTTTCCCGCCCCGCGCCAGGCCGCGCCCAGCCTCGGCGGCGCGCTGGTGGCCACCAACCGCGGCCTCTACATCCCGGCGCCGGTGATGAACGACGGCGGGCTGGTTGTGGTGGGCGTGTTTCTGGCGTCGCTGGCGGCGATCTGGTTCGCGCGCCGCTATTCCCGCCGCCTGCAGGAAGATACCGGCCGGCAACTGCCGATCCTCTGGATCGGGCTGGGCCTGCTGATCGTCCCGACGCTGATCACCGACCTGATCATGGGGTCGCCGATCACACTGGAATACCCCACGCTGCAGGGCTTCAACTTCCAGGGCGGCATTTTCATGCGCGACAGTCTGGTGGCGCTCTGGCTGGCGCTGTCGCTCTACACCGGCGCCTTCATCGCCGAGACGGTGCGCGCAGGCATCCTGTCGGTCAGTCGCGGCCAGAGCGAGGCGGCGTTCGCGCTGGGCCTGCGTCCGGGCCGCACCATGAGCCTCGTTATCCTGCCGCAGGCGCTGCGGGTGATCGTGCCGCCGCTGATCTCGCAATATCTCAACCTCACCAAGAACTCGTCGCTGGCCATCGCGGTCGGCTACATGGACGCCACCGGCACGCTGGGCGGCATCACGCTGAACCAGACCGGGCGCGAGATGGAGTGCATCATGCTGCTGATGCTGTTCTATCTGGTGGTGTCGCTGACGATCTCCTCGGTGATGAACCTCTACAATTCCCGCGTGAAGCTGGTGGAGCGCTGAGATGAGCGACAAGCCCTCCCACGCCGCCGCCTTCGTCGCAGACCGCTTCTTCGAGGACGAGCCGCCGCCCGCCGCCACCACTGGCGCGGTCGGCTGGATGCGCGAGAACCTGTTCTCCTCGCCGATGAACGGCTTTCTCACGCTCGCCTCGCTGGGCATCGTGGCGTGGTTTCTGCCGGGTTTCATCGAATGGGCGCTGTTCAACTCGGTGTGGAGCGCCAGTTCGCTCAGCGAGTGCCGCGCGATCATGGACGCCTCGTTTGGCGAAGGCGTGCGCGGCGCCTGCTGGGCGGTGATCCGCGAGCGCTTTGACCAGCTCATCTACGGCTTCTACCCGCCCGAGTTGCGCTGGCGGCCCAACATCGCCTTTGTTCTGCTGATCGTGGCGGCGGCGCCGATCCTGTTCGAGACGCTGCGCCCGCTGGTGTTCGTGGCGCTGGGCGTCATCGCCGCCAAGGCGCTGATCGGCGTCGCGGGCGCGCTGGGCGGCGCGGAGGGCGCATTCGGGCCGTTGCTGGGGCCGATGACGCTGGTGCTGGCGGTGGCCGCAGCGCTGGCGTGGTTCTTCGGCGCGGCGCGCCATCGCCGCTGGTGGCTGATGTTCAGCCTCGCGTTTCCGGTGGTCGTGTATTTCCTGCTGTGGGGCGGGCTGGGGCTGGAGCCGGTGCAATCGTCACGCTTCGGCGGCTTTCTGCTGACGATGATCATCGGCGTGACCGGCATCGCCGCGAGCTTGCCGATCGGCATCGTGCTGGCGCTCGGCCGACAGTCGCAGATGGTGTTCATCCGCACCCTGTGCGTCGGCTTCATCGAATTCATCCGCGGCGTGCCGCTGATCACGCTGCTGTTCGTCGCCTCGACGCTGCTCAACTATTTCCTGCCGCCGGGCACCAACTTCGACCTGATCCTGCGCGTGCTGATCATGGTGACGCTGTTCGCCAGCGCCTACATGGCCGAGGTGATCCGCGGCGGGCTGGCGGCGCTGCCGAAAGGGCAATACGAGGCGGCCGACGCCATGGGGCTGACCTATGGCCAGTCGATGCGGCTGGTGATCCTGCCGCAGGCGCTGAAGATCTCGATCCCCGGCATCGTCAACACCTTCATCGGCCTGTTCAAGGATACGACGCTGGTGGCGGTGATCGGTCTGCTCGATCCGCTGGGCCTCACCAACCCGATCCGCGCCGACAGCAACTGGAACGGCATCGTGTGGGAGCTTTACGGCTTCATCGCGCTGCTGTTCTTCGTATTCTGTTTCGGCATGTCCCGTTATTCGCAGTTCCTGGAGCGCAAGCTGCGCGCCGGCGACCGACGCTGAGGAGAAAAGCCATGGCCGACGCCGCCACCGAAGAACGCGCCATCAACCGCAGCAACATGAAGGTCTCCGACGAGGTCGCCGTCGAGATCGTCGGCATGAACAAGTGGTATGGCGAATTCCACGTCCTCAAGAACATCGACCTGACGGTGTACAAGGGCGAGCGGATCGTGATCTGCGGGCCGTCCGGCTCCGGCAAATCGACGCTGATCCGCTGCATCAATGCGCTGGAGGCGCACCAGAAGGGGCGCATCATCATCGATGGCACGGAATTGACCTCCGACCTCAAGAAGGTGGACGAGATCCGCCGCGAAGTCGGCATGGTGTTCCAGCACTTCAACCTGTTCCCGCACCTGACCATCCTGGAGAACTGCACGCTGGCGCCGATCTGGGTGCGCAAGACGCCGAGGCGCGAGGCGGAACAGATCGCCATGCACTATCTCGAGCGCGTCAAGATCCCCGAGCAGGCCAACAAGTATCCCGGCCAGCTGTCGGGCGGCCAGCAACAGCGCGTCGCCATCGCGCGCAGCCTGTGCATGAAACCCAACATCATGCTGTTCGACGAGCCGACCTCCGCGCTCGACCCCGAGATGATCAAGGAGGTGCTCGACACCATGATCGGGCTGGCGGAGGAGGGCATGACCATGCTCTGCGTCACCCACGAGATGGGCTTTGCGCGCATGGTCGCCAATCGGGTGATCTTCATGGATCAGGGTCAGATCGTCGAGCAGAACGAGCCGGAAGAATTTTTCAACAACCCGCAAAGCGACCGCACCAAGCTGTTTTTGAGCCAGATTCTTGGGCACTGAGATTTTCGGCGCCGCCCCGGCCCACGCGGCGGGGCCCGGCGACCGCGCTCAGCCGATCTCCTTCGGCGCGACAAAGGCGGTGAACCGGGCGCCGCCCCAGTCGGCCAGCTTCCAGTCGTCGATCTCGAAATCCAGCACCGCCGCCGCGCCGGTGGGATAGTGGCTGAAGGCGCGGGCGCAAGACGGGCGCACGGCGCCGTTCGAGAGCTTGCGCGCAAAACCGCCGACGCCCGGCTGATGGCCGATCAGCAGCACCGTGCGCGCCTCGGCGGGCGCCGTGTGCAGCACCGAGAGCATGGTCGCGGGATCGGCGTGGTAGAGGCGCGGCGTCGGCGCGCCTTCGGGGGCCGTCGGCAGCGCGGGCCGCGCCAGCGCCCAGGTCTCGATGGTGCGCGCGCTGTCGGACAGCAGCACATGGTCGGGGATGTCGCCGCGCCCCGCCATCCAGCCGCCCATCAGCGCCGCCGCCGCGCGCCCACGCGCGTTCAGCGGGCGATCATGGTCGGCCAGGTCGGGGTCGGCCCATGAGGACTTGGCGTGGCGGAGCAGGATCAGGCGGCGCATGACGCAATTGGACCGGACCATCGCGCCGCGTCAAGGGCTTAGGGATCGCGCAGCGCGCGCGCCAGCGCCGCGCCGGGGGCGGGAAGCGGCGCGGAGAGCCCGGTGCTGACCGCCGCCACCACCTTTTCCGCCAGCGCCGCCGCCTCGCGCTCCACCAGCGCGCCGCGCAGGGCGTGGCCCTCGGCTTCCTCGACGAACACCTCCGCGCGCCAGCAGTCGCGCGGCGCGCCCGGACCGGCCACCGCCAGCCGCTCGACCACCATGTTGACCACGGCCCCGTCGCGGGCGTCGCGATAGCCGAACACCACCTCGCCCGCGTCATACATGGCGGTCAGCAGTCTTGCGCGCTCTGCGGCGGCGTCGGCGTAGAGATCGCGCCCGGCGATCGCCACCGCGCCGCCCGAGGCGCTGATCAGCCCCGCAACCGCCGAGATCATGTTCTCGATCCAGCGGATGTCGCCGGGGTCGGCGATGGGCTGGCGGCGGGCGCAGGGGAAGGGTTCGACGCTCATGGGTCAATCTTAGCGCAGCTTCAGAATCGCGCCATGGCGCGCGCCACCCTCGCGCGGAACTTTTCGCGGCTCTGTGGCGTCGAGGCGTCCATCCTGTAATGCGCGAGATAGACCTTGCGACAGCGCGGCGCCATCAGGAAGCCGCAGCCGCGCAGGATAAGGTTGCGCCCCGGCGCGCCGACCACCTGCGTCAGCCACCAGCTTGCGCCGCAGGTCGTCACCACGCCCAGCTTGCGGATATGGGTCAGCGCCGGCGCGATGGGGCCGTCTTTCGGCAGGGTGAAGGCGACGCCGGGGGTCCATACCCGGTCGAGCCAGCCCTTCAGCATCGCGGGCAGGCCATACCACCATGTCGGATAGACGAAAATCAGCCCTTCGGCCCAGCGCAGCGCGGCGACGTGGTCCTCGATGCCGTCGGCGTTGCGCGTCTCGTCCTCATAGGCGCGCCAGCCCTCGCGGGTCAGCGTCGGCTGAAAGCCTTCGGCGTAGAGGTCGATCACGCGCACCTCATGGCCGCCGCGCACCAGCGCCTCCTCAGCGGTGCGGCGCAGGCTGGCGTTGTAACTGTCGGAGTCGGGGTGGGAGTGGACGATCAGCACGCGCATTCACAGGGCCTTCATCTCTGCTTTGACACGGGCGAGGAACGCCGCCCGTGCGCCTTGGGTCGCGCGGTTCATGTCGTAGAGCGCCAGATACCGCACCGCGCGCCCGGGGCGGAACAGCCGGCGCAGGATGCGCCGGGCGAAGCGGCGCGGCGGGTCGGCGGCCATGAACGCCGCCCAGCGCGGCCCGCCGTAGGTGTGCACCGCCGCGATACGGCGCAGGCGCACACGCCCCGGAACCACCACGCCGTCCTCGATGGCGAAGGTGACGCCGGGAAGGAACACGCGGTCGAAGAACCCCTTCAGGATGGCGGGATAGCCAAAGTTCCACACCGGCGAGACCACTACCAGCGCTTCGGCCGCCTCCAGCCGCGCGATCCAGGGGGCGACCGCGCTGCGGTCGGCGTCGGGGGCGTGATAGGCCAGCCGCTCGGCGCGGCTCAGCACCGGGTCAAAGCCCTCGGCATAAAGGTCGCAATCGTCCACCTCGCGGCCTGCGGCGCGCAACCCCTCCAGCACCGCCGCATGGAGCGCGGCGGCGAAGCTGGTCTCCACCGGGTGGGCGTAGAGCACGAGCACGCGCATCGGACAGGGGCCTACTCCGCCGCCGCCATGCCGGGAAACAGGTAGAGCTTGCCGGAGGTGAAGTCGTAATCCGGGTCGTCCCACGCGATCATCTTGCCGGGGTTGAGCAGGCCCTTTGGGTCGGTCTCACGCTTGAACGCCAGTTGCAGCGGGTCGGACTGCTTCATGCCGCCTTCCTCCAGCGTATAGCGGTGCGGGTTGAAGATCGGGCAGTCGTGTTCCTCGTGCAGGCGGATGATCTCGTCCAGCCGCTCCTCGGTGGTGAAGCGCACCATCGGCAGGCCCATGCCGACGATGCGCCCGTCGAAGCGGACATACTCGGCGTGGCCGATCAGGTCGTCGGGAAACAGCGCCGACATCGCCGCGATCTTGTCCACCGTCGCGCCGCTGTAGAGCACTTGCAGATAGGTGATCGCGGGATCGACGCGCAGCGCGCGCAGGGTGGTGTGGTTCCAGCCCAGCTCATAGGCGGGCGGCAACCCCTCGGTGGCGTCGCGGTCGGCGCGGAACAGCACGGCGGCCCCCTTGTCGCGCGCGGTCAGCGTGAGAAGCGCGTCGAGCGCATGGGGCGCGACCGAGACGATGACGAGATGCTGGCCGGGCGCGATGAACCGCTTGTGGCGCAGGAAATAGGTCTCTCCCGCCGGGGCGGCGACGCTGGCCAGCTCCTTGAGCAGCACGCCGTCCTGATGGGCGAGGCCGAAGGCGAAGGCGTTGGCGGCGCGCCAGTCGTCGAAACCGATGATCGCGTCCACCCAGTCATAGGCCGGGGCCAGCGGCGCCTCGACCTCGGTGATGATCCCGTTGACGCCATAGGCGTGGCTGGCCTTGTGGATGGCGTCGCCGGTCAGCTCGATCACGCGCGGGCTGACCTCGCAGGTGATGAGCTTCAGGCGCAGGATGTTGCCCGCGTCGCGCAAGCCGCCCCAGCGGATCGAGCCGACGCCGCCCGAGCCGCCCGCCACGAACCCGCCGATCGAGGCGGTGTTGTAGGTGGAGGGGTGCAGGCGCAGCTCCTGCCCCGAGTGGGCGCGGGTCGCCTTGTCGATCTCAGACATGATCGCGCCGGCCTGCGCGACGACGCGGCCGGGCGCGATCTCCAGCACCCGGTCGAGCGCCTTCAGATGCAGCACCATCCCGCCGGCCAGCGGCATCGCCTGACCATAGTTGCCGGTGCCCGCGCCGCGCGTGGTGACCGGCACGTTGTGGGCCCAAGCCGCCGCCAGCGCCGCGACCACCTCGGCCTCATTGCGCGGGGTGACCACGAAATCGGCGGTCAGGTGATCCATGCGCGCCTTGAGCACCGGCGAATACCAGAAGAAGTCACGGCTTTTCTGGCGCACGGTGGCGGGGTTGTCGTCGATGTCGAGATGGGCGAGGGCGGCCTTGCAGCCGGCGATGTCGGCGATCATGCGGGCTCCGGGACGGGGTGGAACAGGGCGTCAAGCTCGGCGTAGTCGGGCGGGCGCGCCGTGCTGGCGCGTCCGTTGCGGATCACGAGGCGGTCGGGGTGGGGGCGGGCGAGCAGCTCGGTCCAGCTGCGCGCCGGGAACGCCACCAGATCGGCGGGCGCGCCTTCAGCGATCACGCCCGCGTCGATCCCCATCGCCTGAGCGGGCAGGCGGGCGAAGGCGGCGGGCCAGTCGCCGCGCGGGTGGTCGAGATGCGCGATGCGGGTCGCCTCGCGCAGCACCTCCAGCATGTCGAGGTCGCCGTAGGCGTAGAACGGATCGCGGGTGTTGTCGGACGCGAAGGCGACGCGCACACCGCGCGCGCGCAGCTCATGCGCCAGCGTCACGCCGCGCCAGCGTGGGGTGCGGCCCGCGTGGCGGTCTTGCAGATACATGTTGCACATCGGCAGCGAGACGACGTTAAGGCCCGCCTCGGCGACGCGGTCGATGGTTGCGCGGGCATAGTCGCCGGGCTGCACCGCCAGCGAACAGCAATGCCCGCACAGCGCCGATCCCTGATAGCGGTTGCGCAGCACGGCGTCGGCGATGGCGCGCAGGGTGCGGCTGTCGGGGTCTTCGGTCTCATCGACGTGGAAATCGGCGTCGAGGCCGCGCTCGGACGCCAGCCGGAAAAAGATGTCGAGGCGGTGGGCGAGGTCGGGAACCGGGTAGGCGACGCAGCCCAGTACGCCGCCCGAGCGCGCGACCTCGTCGGCGACGGCCACGAATTCATCCTCGCCGACCATCTCCACCGGGGTCAGCGCGGCGGCCTGAAGCGTGACGCGGTCGCGCCAGTCCTGCCGCACCTCGCGCAGCACGCCCCAGGATATTGCGGTCTGCTTGCCGATGCTGTCGAGGTGGGTGCGGATGGCGCCGGTGCCGTGCGCCTCGGCGCAAGCCAGCGAAAAGGTCATGCGCGCGCGCACGTCCGATTCGGACCAGTTGGCTTCGCGATCCGCCTGCACCGTCTCCAGCGCGCCCATGAACGTGCCGTCGGGGTTGGCGGCGCGCGGCCAGATGTGGCCCTTGTCGAGGTGGGTGTGGCAATCGACGAAGGCGGGAAACACGATGGCGCCGCGCAGGGGAACGGCGGGCGCCTCCGGGGCGCCGTCGAACGCGATGCGCCCGCCGGTCAGCCACAGGTCGCGCCGCACGAAGCCCTCTGCGTCGGCTGCGCCTTCGGTCAGCGCGGCGGGGATGCGGGCGCCGACAAGGCGGCAGTCGCCCTCGGGCAGGGTCCATCGGGCGGTCATCGTTCCCTCTTGATGGCGCTTTCGTGCCATTTGCGCAGCATCAGGTGTTGCAAAAGCGTGGTCGCGGCGAAGATCGCCACCCCGGCCAGCGCGATCAGCAGGAGGGCTGCGAACATGCGCGGGATGTTGAGCCGGTATGACGCCTCAAGGATGCGAAACGCAAGCCCGCCTCCGGTTCCGGTGGTCCCCGCGACATACTCCGCCACGATGGCGCCGATCAGCGACAGCCCGCCCGCGATGCGCAAGCCCCCCAGAAAATACGGCATCGCCGACGGGATCTCCAGATAGCGCAGCCGCTGCCACCGCGTCGCGCCATAAATCGCGAACAGATCGCGCAGATTGTGGTCGGCGGAGTTCAGCCCCAGCGTGGTGTTGGACAGGATCGGGAAGAACGCCACGATCCACGCGCATATCAGCAGGCCGACCGATGCGCTGTCCACATAGATGAAGATCAGCGGCGCGATGGCGACCACCGGCGTCACCTGCAGGATCACCGCATAGGGAAAGAACGACATCTCGACCCAGCGCGACAGCGAGAACAGCACCGCCAGCCCCACGCCGACCACAACGGCGGTGGTCAGCGCCATGAGGGTGATCTTGAGCGTGACCAGCAGCGCGGCGGACAGGATGCTCCAGTCCTGCACCAGTTGCGAGGCAACCCGCTCCGGGCTGGGCAGGATGTAGTGGGGAATGTCGTTGGCCACGACCACCCAGTGCCAGCCATAGATCGTCAGCCCCACGGTCAGCATCGGCAGCGCCCAGGCGCCGATGCGCTCCAGCCGGGCGCGGCGCAGGCGGGCGGTCTCCTCAAGGTCGATCAGCGGCGCGGCGTCGAGCGGGGTCATGCGCCCATCTCCATGGCCTGTTTCA
>CAZOZE010000205.1:0-4049 GCA_964584215.1 uncultured Rhodobacterales bacterium | reverse complement strand
CCGCCTGGCCGTGCTCGGTTGCCCGCCCCCCCGCCAACGGCTAGAACGGCGGCGTCAGGGCTTAGCGCAGCCTGGTAGCGCGTCGGTTTTGGGAACCGAAGGCCGCGAGTTCGAATCTCGCCGCCCCGACCAGTTTGGCCCCGACCAGTTGCGCCCCGGCCAGTTTCGCCTTGTCCCATTTCGCGCCGGCGGCCGACCCGATCGGCGCGGTCACGATTCGTCCCCCCTTCCCGTCAGCCGCAGCGGGCGGGCGCGCACGCCCCGGCTTTCGCACCAGTGGACCAGCGCCTCCTCCGCGCCGTGCGTGACCCAGACCTCCGCCGCGCCGGTTCCGGCGATGGTTTCGGTCAGTCCGCGCCAGTCGGCGTGATCCGAGATCACCAGCGGCAGCTCCACGCCGCTCTGGCGCGCGCGCTGGCGGATGCGCATCCAGCCGCTGGCGCTGGCGATTACCGGATCGGGCAGCCGCCGCGCCCAGGCGTCCGCCAGCGCGGCGGGCGGCGCCAGCACGATGGCGCCGCGCAAGGACGCCTTGTCGGCGACCGTGGCCGCCGCGCGCGGCCCCAGCGCGACGCCGAGCCCCTCATAGACGTCGCACAGCTTCGTCAGCGCGCCATGCAGATGCACCGGCCCATCCCATCCCGCCGCGCGCAGGGCGGCGATGAGGCGCTGCGCCTTGCCCAGCGCATAGGTCGCCACCGCATGGGCGCGGTCGGGAAAGCGCGCGACCGACGCCAGAAGCCGCGCAACCTCGTCGCCGACCGGCGGGTGGCTGAACACCGGCAGGCCGAAGGTCGCCTCGGTCACGAACAGATCGCAGGTCACCGGCTCGAAGGCGGCGCAGGTCGGGTCCGGCTGGCGCTTGTAGTCGCCCGAGACCACCGCGCGCGCGCCGCCCGCCTCGATCACCACTTGCGCCGAGCCCAGCACATGCCCGGCGGGCGCCAGCCGCAGCGTGACCCCGCCCACCGCCAGCGGCGCGCCATAGTCCAGCGTCTGCACCGAGGCGAAGGCGTCGGCGCCAAACCGCGCGCGGGCGATGGCCGCCGTCTGCGGCGTGGTCAGCAGCGCGCGCGAGCCGGGGCGGCAATGGTCGGCGTGGCCATGGGTGACGACCGCGCGCGCGACCGGGCGCACGGGGTCGATGTGGAAACCGCCCGGCGGGCAAAACAGCCCCTCCGGCGTCAGCGTGAGCAGATCGGTCGCGCGCATGGTCGCAGAGATAGCGCATCCCTTGCGCGCGGGCGACGCGCGCGTGCAAGAAAGGCGGCGACGGCGCCTGCGCCTCTGGAGGGAGAACGACCATGCGAAGTCGCCTTCGCCGCCTGACGACGCTGGGCGCGGCGCTGCTGGCGCTCTCGGCCTGCGCCGTCGTCACGCCGCCGCGCACCGCGCCGCCCGCCGCGCTTTATGACGCCGCCGCGATCCCCGGCGTGCCCGACGCGCGGCTCTGGGGCGACGATCTGACCGACGCGCGCCGCGCGGCGGTGGCGCGCAACATCGGCGAGGTGGAGCACGCGCGCTGGGAGGCGGCGGGCCGCCCGGCGCAGGGCGTGGCGACCGACGTGCTGGCGATGTCGGGCGGCGGCCCGGACGGCGCCTTCGCCGCGGGGCTTCTGACCGGCTGGACCGAAGCTGGCGACCGGCCCGAGTTCACCGTGGTCACCGGCGTCAGCGTCGGCGCGCTGATCGCGCCTTTCGCCTTCGCCGGGCCGGACTACGACCCCGCGCTGCGCAAGATCTTCACCGAATTCGACGGCGCCGACGTGGCGGAGTTGCGCCTTTTCTCGGCGCTGCGCGGCGCGCTGGGCGTGGCCGACACCCAGCCGTTGCGCAACCAGATCCGCGCGCTGGCCGACAAGGCGCTGATCGCGCGGGTGGCCGAGGGGCATCGCGCCGGGCGGCGGCTGCTGATCCTGACCACCAACATCGACGCCGCCCGGCCGGTGATCTGGAACATGGGCGCCATCGCGGCGGCCGGGCGGGCCGACCTGTTCCGCGACGTGATGCTCGCCTCCGCGTCGATCCCGGGCGCGTTTCCGCCGGTCGCCATCGACGTTGCGGCGGGCGGCGGGAATTTTACCGAGTTCCATGTGGACGGCGGCGTGACGCGCTCCGTGTTCGTCGGCCCGCCCCGGTTCTACGAGGACGTCGCGACCCGTCAGCCGTTCCCGGTGCGCCGCACGTTCCATGTGATCCAGAACAACGCGCTCGCGCCCGCCTATGCCCCGGTGCGCGAACGGCTGACCGCGATCGCGTCGCGCTCGCTGAGCACGCTGATCCGCAACCAGACCGACGGCGATCTGTCGCGCATCTATCTCGCCGCGCAGGCGCTGGACGCGGATTTCCGCCTCGCCTTCGTGCCGCAGCGGTTCCAGCCCGCCTCGACCGCCGCTTTCGACCGCGCCTACATGACCGAGCTGTTCGAGGCGGCGGCGCAGATGGCCAGGGACGGGGGTGAATGGCTGAGCGCGCCGCCGGCGGTGCTGGGCCGCCAGCGCCTGCTGGCGGAGCTGGCGCGGCGGCGCGAGGCGGGCTGAGCCGCGCGCAGGCGGGCGCGGCTTAACCCGGTGTTCAGGGCTGAGGCGTCACAACCTCAGCACCGCATGTTTGTTCCGAGAGAAGGCGCCCGCCCCGTGTTGTCATTGCGCATGAAGTTCACCATCCTCGTCGTGGCGGTATGCGCCGCCGCCGTCGCGTTGCTCGCCACGCTGGACATACGCCAGACCATCGCCGAGGCCGAAGCCGCCGCGCTGGCGCGGCAGGAGAGCAGCCTGCGCACCGTCGCCATGGCGCTCGACTACGCCCGCGACGATTTCGACATCGCGTTCAACGCCGACGGCTCGGTGGGCCGGATCGCGTGGACCGCGGCGCCGACCTTCGCCGATCACGCCATCATCGACCGGGTCGGCGGCGCCACCGGCGAGACCGCCACCGTATTCGTGCGCGACCCCGCCGACGGCGAATTCTATCGCCGCACCACCAACATCGTGAAGCCCGACGGCGCCCGCGCGGTGGGCACCAAGCTCGGCAAGTCCGGCGCGGTGCATCCGGTGGTGGCGGGCGGCGGCGTCTATCGCGGCGAGGCGGTGATTCTGGGCAAGCCGTATTTCACCATCTACGCGCCGATCTACGGCCCCTCCGGCGCCGTCGAGGGCGTGCTCTACGTCGGCGCCGACAAGTCCGGCGTCGCCGCCGCCTGGCGCGCCACGGCCGTCGCGACGGCGATCGAAGGGCTGGCGGCGGTGAGCGTCGCGGCGGTGCTGTCGTGGTGGCTGGTGGGCCGTGCGCTGGGGATGCTGACGGCGTTCCAGGCGTCGCTGGCGGCGGTGGCGGGCGGCGACATCCGCACGCCGGTGCCGCATCAGGCGCGGCGTGACGAGGTGGGCGCGCTGGCGCGGGGGCTTGAGACGCTGCGCGAGAACCTCGCCTCCGCCGCCGATCAGCGCGCCGACGCCGAGGCTGAGCGCGAGGCGACGCTTCAGGCGCTGGAGCAGGGCGTCGGCGCCGTGGTGGCGGCGGCGGTGGCGGGTGATTTCGCCGCCCGCGTCGAGCAGCGATTCGCCGAGCCGCAGATCGCCGCGCTCGCCGAGGGCGTCAACCGCATCTGCGCCACCACCGGCGCTTTTCTGGAGGACGTCGCGCGCGCGGTGGCCGCGATGGCCGACGGCGACCTGACGCGCCGGGTGGAGGGCGCCTACAGCGGCCAGCTCGCTCAGCTCGGGCAGGCGCTCAACGCCACGCTCGACCGGCTGAACGGGCTGATCGCGCAAATCCAGGGATCGGCGAACGTGGGCCTGACGGCCGTGGCGCGCATCGAGGACGGCGCGCGCGATCTGTCGGGGCGCGCCGAGAATCAGGCGGCGTCGCTGGAGCAGACGGCGGCGACGATGGAGGAGATGGCGGCCTCGGTGAAATCCAACGCCGCCGCGCTGTCCTCCGCCGACAGCCTTGCGGCGGAGGTGCGCGGCAAGACCGCCCATGGCGCCGAGACCGTGGCGCAGGCGGTGACGGCGGTGAACCGGATCAAGACCAGCTCCGACCAGATC
>CAZOZE010000204.1:0-3380 GCA_964584215.1 uncultured Rhodobacterales bacterium | reverse complement strand
GGCGCGGATGTAGAAGGCGTGCGCGTCGCTCTCCATCCGCGCGGCCTCCTCGCGGATGCGCTCCAGCCCCAGCTTCTCCACCAGCCATGTCGGGCGGCGGGCGTAGAAGCCCGCCACATGCTCGCGCCGGATCAGCGGGATGACCTCGCCGAAACGCCGCGCGTGCGCGTCTATCAGGCGGCGGCGGTGGTTGTCCTCCTCCGCCGCGATGCCGTCGAAGGCGGCGGCGCTGTCGGGGAAATCGGGGCGCAACGTCTCGGCATACCAGCGATAGATGCGCGCGTCGTCCTCCTCCGCCGAGATCGCGAGCGCGAGTATCTCCTGCTCGCTCAGGTCGCGGAACCGTCGGCGGGAAGACAAGCCGGGAATCATGCGCAGCGCCCTCGTTTTCTTAGAACGATTCCAGATATGTCGCGCCGACCCGGTGCGTCAACTGGCTGCGCGCGTCCCTTCCGCGTCCGCCGCCGCGCCCTTCAGCGCGGGAAACCATACCGTGAAGCGCGCGCCTTGTCCCGGCGCGCTGGCGACGGTCAGATCGCCGCGATGGCGGCTGAGGATGTGCTTGACGATGGCCAGCCCCAGCCCGGTGCCGCCGCGTTCGCGTGAGCGGGCGACATCGACGCGGTAGAACCGCTCGGTCAGCCTGGGCAGGTGCTCACGCGGGATGCCGGGGCCGCTGTCGGCGATGGTGACGCCCACCATGCCGGGCCGCGCATCGGCGGGGTCGGCCAGGTGGACGCGGATCGGTCCGGCGCTCCCTGCGTATTTCACCGCGTTGTCGAGCAGGTTGACGAACACCTGCGCCAGCTCGTCGCGCTCGCCCAGCACGCTCAGGCCCCCGCGCGGCAACTCCACCGCAAAGCGCGCGCCTTCGGCTGCGGCCTGCGGCGCCAGCCCCGCGCTGATCTCCCAGGCCAGCGCGGCCAGATCGACCGGGTGGCGCGGGCGCACATGCTCGTTGATCTCGATGCGGTTCAGCGACAGCAGGTCGTCCACCAGACGCTTCATGCGCGCCGCCTGCCGCGCCATGATCGCCAGAAACCGCTCGGTGGCTTCGGGGTCGTTCTTTGCGTGACCCTGCAACGTCTCGATGAAGCCGCTGATCGAGGCGAGCGGGGTCTTCAACTCATGGCTGGCGTTGGCGACAAAATCGCGGCGCAGCGCCTCTGCCTTGGCGGCGCGGGTGCGGTCCTCCAGCATCACCAGCACGGTGGGCGCGCGCCCGTCGCTGACGCGGTCCTGCGTCAGCGGGCGGATCGCGGCGTGCACCACACGGTCCTTGCCGCGCAGCAGCGTCACGTCGAGGTCGCTGGCGCGGTCATGGGAATAGGCGGCGGCGACCGCTTCGGTCAGCGCCGGGGCGCGCAGGGCGGCGGCGGCGGGCATGTCGGTCACGCGCCGCTCAAGCATCTCCAGCGCGGCGGCGTTCTGGAACATCACCCGGCTTGATTCGTCGAGCAGCAACAGCCCCAGCGGCAGCCGCTCCAGCAGATCGCGCCCCACGCCGGGGGGCAGGGCGTCGGTCTTCCCGCGCGGCGCCGCAGGGGCAGGGGCCGGATCGGGCCGGGGCGCGACCCAGCGCGAGACGCCGACCCCCGCGCTCGCGCCAAGCGCGAGCGCCAGCGCCATCGGCGCGCCGACCAGCGACGCCGCCGCCGTCACGCCCGCCGCCGTCAGCGCGACCGGCGCACAGACACCCAACCCACGCCAATCCGCCAACACGCCCTCCCGTCTCAGGTCGTAAACCCTAACATGCGCGGCGCCGGGGCAAGAAGAGGCGTGGCATTCACGCTTGCGTCGCATATCTAGGGGAGAAGAAGCCCGGAAAGGACCGTTCGCCATGATCCGCTATGCGCTCCGCTGCGAGGGCGGCCACGCCTTCGAGGCGTGGTTTCGCGACAGCGCCGCTTTTGACGCCCAGCGCGCGGCGGGGCTGGTCGCCTGCGCGGTATGCGGCGCGACCGAGGTGGAGAAAGCGCCGATGGCCCCCGCCGTGGCCAACCGCGCAGAGCCGCCCGCGCCGCCCGCGCCGCCATCGCCCGCGCCCGCGCCGTCTGCCGCGCCCGCTTCTGCGGCGGCCGTCCCGGCGCTGTCCGCGCCGCCCGACAGCCCCGCGGCGCGGGCGATGGCCGCGCTCAGGGCGCATGTCGAGGCGACCGCCGATTATGTCGGGCCGCGCTTCGCCACTGAGGCGCGCCGCATCCATGCCGAGGGCGGCGCCGCGCGGTCGGTGTGGGGCGAGGCGACGCCGGCCGAGGCCCGCGCGCTGGCCGAGGACGGCGTGCCGGTGGCGCCGCTGCCTTGGCTGCCGAAGCGCGACGACTGAACGCCATGGCTGGGGCGCTCGCGGGCTGGCGCGGCGTGGCGCGGTCGCTGCGGGTCTACCGGCTGGACCGCGCCCATGCCGCGGCCTTGCGCGCCTTCTACCGTCCGTTCCTGCGCCCCGGCGATCTGGCTTTCGACGTCGGCGCCCATGTCGGCGACCGCGTCGCGGCGTTCCGGGCGCTGGGCGTGCGCGTGGTCGCGGTCGAGCCGCAGGCGCGACTGATGCGGACGCTGCGTCTGCTGCACGGTCGCGACCCGGGCGTGACGCTGTTGCGCGCGGCGCTGGGCGCGGCGGAGGGGCGAGCGACGCTGCGCGTCAACACCGCGAACCCGACTGTCTCGACCCTCTCCGCCGCCTTCACAGAAGCGGCGAAGAGCGCCGCAGGTTGGCGGGAGCAGGTCTGGGACGCCGAGGAAACCGTGCCGCTGACCACGCTCGACGCGCTGATCGCCCGCCACGGCCGCCCCGCCTTCGTCAAGATCGACGTGGAGGGGTTCGAGGCCGAGGTGCTGGCCGGGCTGTCGCGCCCGCCGCCCGCGCTGTCGTTCGAGGTGGTCGCGGCGGCGCGGGCGGCCGGGCTGGCGGCGCTGGCCCGCGCTCGCGCGCTCGGCTATCGCGCGTTCCGCCTGTCGCTGGGCGAAGGCTGCGTCTGGGCGGGCGACTGGACCGGCGGCGCGGCGATGGCGGCGGCGCTCGCCGCGATGCCGGATGCCGCGAACTCTGGCGACGTGTATTGCCGGGGGTGAGGCCTGCGCCGCACAGACCGCGCGCGCTGCGCAGACAGCCGCCGGCTGGCGCAGATCACCCGTGCAACCGGATGCTCGATCTGGCGCGTCGCCGCCCTCACGCCCCCGGCATGTCGAGCGCGCCGAAACCGTAGTGGCGCAGCCAGCGCAGGTCGCTGTCGAAGAACGCGCGCAGGTCGGGGATGCCGTATTTCAGCATCGCGATGCGGTCGATGCCCATGCCGAAGGCGAAGCCCTGCCACTGCTCGGGGTCGATCCCGCCCGAGCGCAGCACATGCGGATGCACCATGCCGGAGCCGAGGATTTCA
>CAZOZE010000203.1:0-5612 GCA_964584215.1 uncultured Rhodobacterales bacterium | reverse complement strand
CCGACATCGAGCACGGCAAGCTCAACATCAAGTCGCCGCTGGCGCGCGCGCTGATCGGCAAGGCGGCGGGCGACAGCGTGGAGGTGATGACGCCGGGCGGCGGGCGCTGCTACGAGGTGCTGACCATCGCCTACGTCTGAGCCGCGCGATGCGCGCGTCCGCAGGCACGCGGCCCGATCCGGCGACGCTGGCGGCGGGGATCGCCAGCGCGCTGTGGCTGGCGGCGATCGGCGCCTATGCGCTCGGCCTGTTCGCGGGCGGGGCGGAGGCGGGCGCGCCGCCTGCGGGCCTGTCGGCGGCGCTGCTGCTCATCGCCGCCGCCGTTCCCGTGGCGCTGTTTCTGGCGGTGGCCGCGCTGCTGAGCCGGGCGCGGACGCTGCACGAGGAGACCGCCGCCCTGCGCGCCGCGCTTGCGGGGCGGGAGGCGGATCTGGCGGAGAACGGCCTGACGCCGGCCATGGCGCGCACCGCGACCGAGGCGGCGCGCGCGGCGGCGGCGGAGACCGCGAAGGCGCTGAGCGCGCGGCTCGAACGGATCGAGGCGTCGCTGGCCGAAACACGCGAGGGCGTCGCCGCGATCTGCGCGCTGGCCGGGCGCGAGGAGCAGAGCGCGCGCGCCGGGAAAAAGACCGAACCGCCGCGCCCGGAAGCGGCGGTCGGCCAGCCCGCGCTGCCGTTCAGCGAGTCTGAAACCCGCCCCTCCGCCCTGCCGATCGCCTGGAGCGACATCGTGCGCGCGCTGGACTTTCCGCGCAGCGACAATGACGCCGAGGGCTTCGCCGCCATGCGCGTCGCGCTGCGCGACCCCGAGATGGCCAAGGCGCTGCAGGCGGCGGAGGACGTGCTGACCATCCTCGCCGCCGACGGGCTGCACATGGAGGACGTCAGGCCCGACCCGGCGCCGCTGACCGCATGGCGCGCCTACGCCGAGGGCGCGCGCGGCGCGGCGGCGGCGGCGATCGGCGGCGTGCGCGACCCCGACACGGTCGCCGCCGCCCGCGCCCGGATGCGCCGCGACCCGATCTTTCGCGACGCCTGTCTGGTGTTCGTGCGCCGCTGGAACGGCGTGGTGGCGCGGGTGCTGCGCGAACTGGGCGACGATCCGGTGATGCTGGAGATCGCCGACACCCGCTCGGGCCGCGCTTTCATGCTGGTCGCCCGCGCGATGGGCGCGTTCGACTGAAAGCGCATCGGCGCGAAGTTCGGGGATGCGCGCTTTGGCGCCATTCGCACGGGGCGCCCGCGCCCGGCGCGACCCATAGCGCGGACCGGCGGCCTCCTGCGCGCCGCCGCCGATCGCGACCCGCCCGGCGCAGTCGCGCTACAGCGCCCCGAGGCACCAGCGCAGGATCCCCTTCTGCGCGTGCAGGCGGTTCTCCGCCTCGTCGAAGATCACCGACTGCGGGCCGTCCATCACCGCCGCCGTGGCCTCCTCGTCGCGGTGGGCGGGCAGGCAGTGCAGGAACAGCGCGTCGGGCCGCGCCCGCGCCATCAGCGCGGCGTCCACCTGATAGGGGCGCAGCAGGTTGTGACGGCGCGCGCGCGCCTCGCCCTGATCGCCCATCGACAGCCAGGTGTCGGTGATCACCGCGTCGGCGCCCGCCACCGCCTCGGCGGGGTCGCGCGTCACCGTCACGTCGGCGCCCTCGCGCCGCGCCCAGTCGAGATAGCGCGGCGCCACCTCCAGCGCCTTCGGCGTCGCCAGCGCCAGCGTGAAGCCGAACCGCCCCGCCGCCTCGATCAGCGTCTGCGCCATGTTGTTGCCGTCGCCGGTCCAGGCGACCTTCTTGCCCGCGATGGGGCCGCGATGCTGCTCGATGGTCATCACGTCGGCCATCACCTGACAGGGGTGGCTGTCGTCGGTCAGCGCATTGATCACCGGCACGTCGGCGTGCGCCGCCAACTCCAGTAATTTCTCGTGGGCCGTGGTGCGGATCATGATCGCATCGACATAGCGCGACAGCACGCGCGCGGTGTCGGCCAGCGTCTCGCCGCGCCCCAGCTGCGTCTCGTGGCCGTTGAGCAGGATGCTCTCGCCGCCAAGCTGGCGCATCGCCATGTCGAAGCTGACGCGGGTGCGGGTCGAGGGCTTCTCGAAGATCATCGCCAGCGCCCGCCCCGCCAGCGGACGGTCGGCGTCGGCGGTTCCCTTCGGCAGCCCGGCGCGCGCGTCCTTCATGGCGCGCGCGCAGTCCAGCATCGCGCGCAGATCGGCGGTGGCGGTGGCGGCGATGTCGAGGAAATGCCGGGTCATGCCTGCGCCCCCCGCACCGCGCGGCAGGCCGCCTCCAGCCGCCGCGCGCCCTCGTCGATCTCGGCGTCCGACACGATCAGCGGCGGCAGAACCCGCGCCACGTTGTCTGCCGCGCCCACCAGCAGCAGCCCCGCGTCGCGCGCCTTCTCCACCAGGATCGTGTTCGGCGCGACGCAGCGCAGCCCCAGCATCAGCCCCTCGCCGCGCACCGCCGCCACCACGTCGGGAAACGCCGCCGCCAGCCCCTCCAGCCGCTGGCGCAGCCGCCCCGCCGCCGCCGAGACGCGCGGCAGGAAGCCCTCGGCCAGCATCAGGTCGAGCACCGCGTTTCCCACCGCCATCGCCAGCGGGTTGCCGCCATAGGTCGAGCCGTGCGACCCCGCGACCATCCCCGCCGCCGCCCTCTCGGTGGCCAGACATGCGCCCAGCGGAAAGCCGCCGCCGATGCCCTTGGCGGCGGCCATGATGTCGGGCGTCACCCCCGCCCATTCATGCGCGAAGAACTTGCCCGTCCGGCCATAGCCGCACTGGATCTCGTCGAAGATCAGCAGCACTCCCTCACGGTCGCACAGGTCGCGCAGGCCCTTCAGGCACTGCGGCGGGACCGGGCGCACGCCGCCCTCGCCCTGCACCGGCTCGATCACCACCGCCGCCGTCTCGGGGCCGATGGCGGCCTCCAGCGCGGCGTGGTCGCCGAACGGCACATGGTCAAAGCCGTCGGGCATCGGGCCGAAGCCCTTGACCAGCTTCTCCTGGCCCGCCAGCGCGATGGTCGCCAGCGTGCGGCCGTGAAACGAGCCTTCGAAGGCGATCATGCGGAACCGCTCTGGCGCGCCGTTCCACGAATGGAACTTGCGCGCCATCTTGATCGCGCACTCCATCGCCTCGGCGCCGGAGTTGGTGAAGAACATGGTGTCGGCGAAGGTCGCCTCCGCCAGCCGCGCCGCCAGCCGCTCCTGCCCCGGCACACGGTAGAGATTGGAGCTGTGCCAGATCTTTCCCGCCTGTTCGGTCAGCGCCGCCACCAGCGCGGGGTGCGCGTGGCCAAGCGCGTTCACCGCGATCCCGGCGCCGAAGTCGAGATAGCGTCTGCCCGCCGCGTCGATCAGCCAGCAGCCCTCGCCGCGCTCGACCGAGAGCGGCTGACGGGCGTAGGTGGGCAGAACGGCGTCGATCATGGCGGCCTCCGCAGCGCGTGGCGATGAAAAAACCCGCCGTGCCTGCGGCAAGGCGGGGATTTTTTGGTAAAACGCGCCGGGCGGCGCGTCAATCGCGCCGTCAGCCCTTGAGTCCGGTTCCCAGCCGGAACAGCCGCAGCGCCCAGAACCACAGCGCCGCGCATACCGCCAGCGCCACGGCGGCGCCCAGCCAGGGCGATCCGTCGCCGACGCCGAGCGCGCCGAAGCGGAAGCCGTCGATCAGATAGAACGCCGGGTTGGCGTGGCTGAGCGCGCGAAAGGCCGGCGGCATGTCGGCCAGCGTGTAGAAGGTGCCCGACAGGAAGGCGAGCGGCGTGACGATGAAATTGGTGATCGACGCCATCTGGTCGAACTTGACGCACCACACTCCCGCGATCACGCCCGCCAGCGACAACATCGCCGAGCCGAGCAGCACGAACGCCAGCGCCCACAGCGGCTGCGCCACGCCAACGCCCAGCGCCAGGAACACCGGCGCGCCCACCGCCAGCGCCACCGCCAGCCCGCGCGCCACGCCGCCCAGCACATAGCCGCACAACAGCTCCGCCGATGACAGCGGCGGCATCAGCGTATCGACAATATTGCCTTGAATCTTGGAGATGATCAGCGACGACGAGGTGTTGGCGAAGGCGTTCTGGATCACCGCCATCATCACGATGCCGGGCGCGAGGAACTGCTCGAAGCTCACCCCCATCGCCGCGCCGCGCCGCGCCGCCAGCGCGAAGTGGAACACCGCCATGAACAGCGCGGCGGTCGCCAGCGGCGCCAGCAGCGTCTGCATCCAGACCTTGGCGAAGCGCATCACCTCGCGCAGGGTCAGCGTCCACAGCCCCAGCCAGTTCACGGCGCCGAAGCGCCGCACGCCCGGGCCCGGCCTGCTGTCCGGCCTGCTGTTATGCCGGTCGGCCGCTCTGCTGTCGGTCACGCTCATTTCTCCCGCCTTACTTGCGTCGCGCGTCTGGAAAGCTAACATGCGCGGACGAAGCGCAACGCGCGACCGCGCGACCGCGCCCGGCGGCCAGCAGCCGCCGCACGCCCGCTATGGAGTCACCGTTTTCATGTCATGGACCGACGAACGCGTCGAGATGCTGCAGCAGATGTGGTCCGAGGGCCAGTCTGCGGCGCAGATCGCCAAGACCCTGGGCGGCGTCACCCGCAACGCGGTGATCGGCAAGGTGCACCGGCTGGGCCTGTCCAACCGGGCGCCCGCCGCCGCCGCGCGCCCCGCCGCCGCCGACCACGATCCCGCGCCCGAGGCGCGCGCGGCCGGGAAAGGCGAGGCCGGGGCGGGCCAGCCGCAGGCCCCGGCCGACGACCCTTCCGACGCCGCGGCGGCGTCCGCAGAACCGGCGGAAGCGGTCGGCGACGCCCCTGCGGTGGCGGCTAGGCGCGTCGCCGACGCCGCGCCGGAGCCGTCGGCCGAAGCTGAAACCGAACCTGCGCGCGCGCCGGCGAGCGCGCCTGCGGCGGGGATCGCGCCCGTCGCGCCGCCCCGCCCCGCCGCGCGCGATCCGCTGCGCCGAGAACCCGCGCCGATGACCGAGGAGCGGCTCGAGGTGCTGGCCAACCTCGCCGAGATCGAAAAGACCGCCCGCGGCGTGACGCTGATGGAGTTGACCGAGCGCATCTGCAAATGGCCGATCGGCGATCCGACCGACCCGGCGTTCCGGTTCTGCGGCCTGCCCGCCCAGCCGGGCAAACCCTATTGCGAGGCGCATGTGGCGGTGGCGTTCCAGCCGATGTCGAGCAGGCGCGACCGCGACCGGCAGCGCGTGCGCAACTGAAAGCGCGGCTTGTTGACAGCATGACGGCGCGGCGATAGCGAGACCGGGCGGCGCGCGGGTATAGCTCAATGGTAGAGCACCTGCCTTCCAAGCAGGCTATGTCGGTTCGATTCCGTCTACCCGCTCCGTCCCGTCCGCCGGGCCCTGCGCCGTTTGTGGTTGCGCGGTCGCGCGAAGGCGGGTATGCGAGCGCCGGTTCTGCGACAACCCTCACTTCAGGATACGGGGCGAAACGGCGATGGCTAAGGCGAAATTCGAGCGTAACAAGCCGCATGTGAACATCGGCACGGTTGGTCACGTCGATCACGGCAAGACGACGCTGACGGCGGCGATCACGAAGTATTTCGGCGACTTCAAGGCCTATGACCAGATCGACGC
>CAZOZE010000202.1:0-3701 GCA_964584215.1 uncultured Rhodobacterales bacterium | reverse complement strand
GGCGAGGAGCTGTTCTCCGACAACTGCGCCTCATGCCACGGCGAATTCGGCGAGGGCTCCGGCAACTGGCCCAAGCTGGCCGGCGGCATGGACACGCTGGCCGACGACGACCCGCTCAAGACCGTCGGCTCCTACTGGCCGCACCTGTCCACCGCCTTCGACTATGTGCGCCGCTCGATGCCGTTCGGCGGCGCGCAGGTGCTGAGCGACGACGAGGTGTACGCCATCGTCGCCTACATTCTTTACAACAACGATCTGGTGGACGACGATTTCGTGTTGTCGAAGGAGAACTTCCCGGAGGTGAAACTGCCGAACGCCGATGGCTTTTTCATCGACGACCGCGACGCGGCGGAGACGCCGCTGTTCACCCGCGAGCCCTGCATGGAGAACTGCAAGGCGACGGTCGAGATCACCATGCACGCCTCGGTGCTGGACGTGACGCCCGATGAGTGAGGCGCGCGCCGCCGTGAGGCTGTGAGCCATGCGCCGGGGCGTTGTTGCGGGCGTCCTTGCGCTGTTTTCGGCCGCGTCCGCGACGGCGGAGCAGATCGGCGACGCGGCGCGCGGCGCGCGGCTGTTCGGCCTGCAATGCGCGCCCTGCCACTCGGTCGGCCCCGGCGCCGCCAACCGCACCGGTCCGGTGCTGAACGGGCTGTTCGGGCGGCGGGCCGCGTCGGTTGGCGATTACGGCTACTCCAAATCCATGCGCCACATGGGGGCCGACGGGCTGACCTGGACTTACGAGACGCTGGACGCCTATCTCGCCAACCCCAGGGCGCTCGTTTCCGGCACACGGATGAGCTATCGCGGCATGGCCGATCCGACCGCGCGCGGCGCGCTGCTGGCTTACCTGCGCGACTGGTCGGACAGGCCGCGCGACATCCCCGAGGCCGAGCCGACCGCGCGCGCGACCGCGCCGCATCCGCCGCCCGACGTGCTCGCCATCGAGGGCGACCGCGAGTTTGGCGCGTATCTCGCGGCGGAATGCGCCACCTGCCACCAGCGCGACGGATCTGATCAGGGCGTGCCGTCGATCACGCGATGGGCGCCCGCCGATTTCGTGGCGGCGATGCACGCCTACAAGCAGAAACTGCGCCCGCATCCGGTGATGCAGATGATGGCGGGGCGGCTGTCGAATGAGGAGATCGCGGCGCTGGCCGCCTATTTCGCCACCGTGCGATAAGTCCCAGCCTTGAACACGAAACCGCCACGAAGCGCGCAACGCGCCATAACCGGGAGGAAAAGGCCATGGAAGTCAACCGTCGCACATTTGTCGGCGCCGCCGCCGCCGCCGGCGCGCTGATGTCGGCGCCCGCCGTGATCGGCCAGACCCGGCCGCGCGTGGTGGTGATCGGCGGCGGCGCGGGCGGGGCCACCGCCGCGCGCTACCTCGCCCGCGACAGCGCGGGCGCGCTCGACGTGACGCTGGTCGAGGCCAGCCCGGTCTACACCACCTGCTTCTTCTCCAATCTCTACCTCGGCGGCGTGCGCAGTTTCGAGAGCCTCCAGCACGGCTACGACCGCATCGGCGCCGACGTGCGGGTGATCCATGACAGCGCGACCGCCGTGGACCCCGCCGCGCGCACCGTCACGCTCGCGGGCGGCGCCAGCCTGCCCTACGAGCGGCTGGTGCTGTCGCCGGGCATCGACTTTCGTGAAGGATCCGTGCCGGGCTGGGGCCTCGCCGACGCGGAGATCATGCCGCACGCCTACAAGGCCGGGCCGCAGACGCAGTTGCTGAAGGCGATGGTGCAGGCCATGCCGCAGGGCGGCGTGTTCGCCATGGTGGCGCCGCCAAACCCCTATCGCTGCCCGCCGGGGCCCTATGAGCGCGTGTCGATGGTCGCCAACCTGCTTAAACAGAGCAACCCCACCGCCAAGATCCTGATCTTCGACCCCAAGACCAAGTTCTCCAAGCAGGCGCTGTTCGAGGAGGGCTGGGGGCTGCACTACGACGGCATGATCGAGTGGATCAACGCCGAATTCGGCGGCGGCGACGTGGCGGTGCGGCCCGCGACGATGGAGGTGGTGGTCGAGGGCGCGGCGCAGAGGGTGGACGTATGCAACGTGATCCCCGCCCAGATCGCGGGCCGCATCGCCGCGCTGGCGGGGGTGACCGACGACAGCGGCTGGGCGCCGGTGCTGCCGGAAGACATGCGCAGCCGCGCCGACCCCAACATCCATGTCCTCGGCGACGCCTCGGCGCAGGGCGACATGCCGAAATCGGCCTTCTCGGCCAACAGTCAGGCCAAGGTGGCGGCGATGGCGATCCGGGGCGACCTCACCGGGTCGCGGGTGTTTCCGGCGCGCTACGCCAACACCTGCTGGTCGCTGATCGCGCCCGACGACGGCGTGAAGGTGGGCGCGTCCTATGAGCCGACGCCGGAAAAGATCGCCTCGGTGCACAGCTTCATCAGCGCCACCGGCGAGGACGCCGCGCTGCGCCGCGCCACCTTCGAGGAAAGTCTCGGCTGGTATGCCGGGATCACCGCCGACATCTTCGGCTGACCAGCCGCCAATAACGGAGCGCCCCTCATGCTGACCCGACGCCGGATGCTCGCCTGCGCCGCCGCCCTGCCGCTGGCGCCGCGCCCCCTGTGGGCGCGGTCGTCGCTGGCGCTTGGCGCGATGCGGATCGACACGCTGTCCGATGGCAATCTCGTGCTGCCCGGCGATTTCATCCTCGGCGGGATGCCGCAGGACGAGATGGCCGCGATCATGGCGCGCCACTCCCTGCCGCGCGACCGGCTGACGCCGCCCTGCAACGTCACGCTGATGCGGCGCGGCGCGGATGCGGTGCTGTTCGACGCGGGCGCCGGGCCGGATTTCCAGCCCTCGGCGGGCAAGCTGATGGCGGCGTTCGCGGCGCTGGGCGTGGCCGTGGAGGACATCACCCATGTCGTGTTCACCCACGGCCACCCAGACCACCTGTGGGGGCTGCTCGACGACTTCGACGAGCCGACCTTCCCCAACGCCGAATACCTGATGGGGCGCGCCGAGTTCGACTACTGGACCGACCCCGCCACCGTGGACGCGATCGGCGCCGCGCGCACCGCCTTTGCCGTGGGCGCGGCGCGGCGGCTGGCGGCGATCGCACCGACCGTGCGCCTGTTCGACGACGGCGAGGAGGTTCTGCCCGGCGTCGCGGCGCGCCTGACCCCCGGCCACACGCCGGGCCACATGGCGTTCGAGCTGCGCGACGGAAGCGAGAGCGCGATGGTGGTCGGCGACGCACTGGCCAACCACCACGTCGCCTTCGAGCGCCCCGACTGGCCGTCGGGTTCGGACCAGGACGGGGAGCGGGCGGCGGCGACGCGGGTCTCGCTGCTCGACCAGATCGCCTCGGCGCAGATGCGGCTGGTCGGCTTTCACCTGCCCGGCGGCGGCGTCGGGCGGGCCGAACGCGCAGGCGGCGCGTATCGGTTCGCAGCGGAGGGCTGAGGCGGCGAGCTTCACGCCGCGCGCAACACCCCTTCCCGCGTCAGCTCGTCCGCCAGACCGTCCAGCGCCTTGCGGGCGCGGCTGACCAGTTCGTCCACCTCACTGCGGCTGATGACGAGCGGCGGCGAGATGATCATCGTGTCGCCGACCGCGCGCATCACCAGGCCGTTCGCGACGCTGAGGTTGCGGCAGCGGGGCCCGGCGTTAACGCCGTCGCTGAAGCGGGCGCGGGTGGTCTTGTCGCGCACCAGCTCCAGTGC
>CAZOZE010000201.1:0-3380 GCA_964584215.1 uncultured Rhodobacterales bacterium | reverse complement strand
AAAGCCCGCCGAGATCCCGACGCCGGAGGCGGCGCTGCCGGGCCGCGCCGAGGCGATCGCCACCGCCAAGACGCACTTCGTCAGTGGCCGCCCACTGAAGGGGCCGTTTCCCGAAGGGCTGGCGCAGGCGCTGTTCGGCATGGGCTGTTTCTGGGGTGTCGAGCGGTATTTCTGGACCAAGCCCGGCGTCTGGGTGACGGCGGTCGGCTATGCCGGCGGCCCGACGCCGAACCCCACCTATCGCGAGGTGTGCACCGGGCGCACCGGCCATAACGAGGTGGCGCTGGTGGTCTATGATCCTGCGATGACCAGCTATGCCGCCCTGCTCAAGCTGTTCTGGGAAGGGCATGACCCGACGCAGGGGATGCGGCAGGGCAATGACGTCGGCACGCAGTATCGCTCCGGGATCTACGCCTTCACCCCCGAACAGCGCGCGGAGGCGGAGGCGTCGCGCGCCGCCTCGGCCGGGCGGTTCCGGGCGCCGATCACCACCGAAATCCTCGATGCGCCGCCGTTCTATTACGCCGAGGACTATCACCAGCAGTATCTCGCCAAGAACCCCGGCGGCTATTGCGGCAACCACCCGGCCTGAGCGGGGTCAGAAGTCGCGCCGCCAGCTGAGGCCGACCGAGCTTCCCTGCTCCTGGCCGATCTCGGTATCGACGATCAGGTTGTCGAGCGCCTCGATCTCGACGATCACGCTGGCCGCGCCGCCGTCCACCGGCTGACGCGCGCCGACAAAAACGCCGTCGGCGAGGTTCTGGCCGACGGTCAGCGAGGCGTCCTCGCCGACGCCCTCCAGCCGCAGCACGTCCACCCCGGCGGTGGCGCGCACCGCGTCGAGCGCGCCGCCCGAGCCGTCGAGCAGGGTGGCGAGACCGGCGGCGAGCTGGATCGCCTCGCCCGCGGTCAGCGACTGTTGCGACTTGTTGAACAGCACCCGCGGCAGCACCTCGCCCTCGGGCAGGGAGGGCTGCGACTCGAAGGCGATCTCGGGCTTTGAGGCGTAGCCGCGCACCACGATCCCGCCGGTGACCTCGCCCGCGTCGCGCATCAGGGCGATGTCGAGCTGCGGATCGACCGGCGTCGCGCCGCTGAACCGGATCGCGCCCCGCTCCAGCCCGAACACCGCGCCGACGAGGGTGAGCTGGCCGCGGATGCGCTCGATGGCGCCGGTGACGACCGGGTTCGCCGACGTGCCGCCGATGGCCATGTCGACGCCCCATTCGCTGTCGAGGCCGCGCCCGCGCACGAACACGTTGCGCGGCGCGCGGATCTTCACGTCGAGCGGGATCGGCGGGCCCGGCGCCGCCGGCTCCGGCTCGGGCGCGCCCTTGATCCGCACGTCGCCCAGATCGGCGACCGAGGGCGGCGTCGCGTTGACCAGCCGCGCCTCGGCGCGGTCGATGGTCACGGTTCCTGCGATGGCGGGGCTGGCGAGCGGGCCTTGCGCGCGGATGTCGGCGGAGATCTCGGCGGTCACGTCGTCCCGGCGGACCAGCACCGCGCGCGTCGCGGTGAGGCTTGCGTCGAGCGCGCCGCCGCTCAGCCGCGCCTGCGCCGCCACCGGCGCGCCCGCGCCGTCGTTTGCGGTCGCGTCCAGTTCGAAAGCGCCGCCTTCGCCCGCCTGCGAGCGCAGCGTGAGGTCGGTGAGGATCGTGCCGGTCTCGAGGTTCTCATAGCGCCCGTCACGCATCGAGACCGACCCGGTGACGGTCGGCGCCTCCAGTCGGCCCCTGAAGGCGAGGTCAAGGTCGATGACGCCGTCGAGCACATGGTCGGGCGCCGGGACCAGCGCCCACAGGTCGCCGAGCCGCCCGGCCCAGGTCACGCGGCCCTCCACGCCCGCGTTCGCAGGTATCGCGGGCAGCGGGCCGCCGGTGGCGCGCAGCGGCAGCGCCGCCTCAAGGCGCAAGGGTTGATCGAACGGCCCGCGCGCCTCCGCCTCCGCGCGCAGCCGCGCGCCGTTCCAGCTTGCGTCCGCGTCGATGTCGAAGTCGGCCTCGCCAAGCTCGACGCCGTTCAGCGTCAGCCCGCGCCCCTGCGCCGAGACCGTCGCCCGCGCAGGCCCGGGGCGGGTGTCGAAGCGCGCATGGGCGTCCAGCGCGCCTGCGGCCACCGGCGCCTGCGTCAGCGCCGCCAGCGGCGCGAGGTCGGCCATCGCCAGCGTCAGGTCGCCCGACAGGCCGTCGGGATGCAGCGCCGCCGACCCGGTCAGCGCGCCGCCGGGCAGGGCGAGGTCGATGTCGTCGAGCCGGGTGGTCTCGCCCGGCGCGATGCGCAGCGGCCCGCGCAGCGCCGCCGTCGCCGCGCCATACGTCGCGCTGAACGCCGAGACCACCGCCGAGGGCGCCTCGGCGGCGGCGTCGATCCGCGCGGCGGCGTCCAGCGCCAGCGCAGGCCCGTCCTGCATCGCGCCGCGCGCGGTCACGGTCGCGTCGATGGCCGACAGCGGCCCGCGCGCCGTGGCCGCCAGCGCCGCGATCTCCGCCGGTCCGGCCTGCGAGGCGCCGACGTCCAGCGTCACGTCGAGGCGCGGCTTGTCGCCCAGCGCATCGTCCACCGCCGCGCGCGCGCGCAAGGCCCCAAGCCGCCCCGCAGGCAGCGCGGCGGGCGCGGCCTTGAGATCGGCGGTCAGCCGGGCGGCGCCGTCGCCCTGCGCCAGCGCGGCGTCCAGCGTCACGCGCGGCGTGCTGGCGCCGCCGGCCGCGACCCGCTCCAGCAGCGCCGTCAGCGCGCCTTGCGGCGCCGCCAGCAGGTCGCGCCCGTTCGCCTCGACCCGCAGCGCGCCGACCGAGGCCCCCGCCGCCGCGACGCCGGAGGCCGTCAGCACGCCCTGCGCCTGCGGCGCGGCGATCAGGTCTTCGCCCGATCCCTCGAAGCGCAATTCGGCCACGGTCGCGTCGGCGGCGGGGTAGGCGAGCGCGCGCGCGGTCAGCGCCACCTCCGCCGCCGGGGCGGCCAGCAGGTCGCGCCCCGACCCCTCCAGCCGCGCCTCCGCCACGGTGGCGCCCGCCGCCGACAGCCCCGAGACTATCAACACGCCTTGCGCCTGCGGCGCCGCGATCAGGTTCTCCGCCGACCCCTCGAAGCGCGCCTGCGCCACGGTCGCGCCTGCGGCGGCGAGGCCGGTCGCGTCGAGCGCGCCGCTGGCGCGCGGCGCCGCCCCCAGCGCGTCGCGCGCGGTCACGTCGAGGTCGAGCGCCGCCACTTGCGCATCGAACCCCGCCAGATCGCGCGCGCGCCCGGTCACGGTTACGGTCTGCGTCGCGTCCTCCGCGCGCAGCGCGATCTTCAGCGTCGCGTCGCCGGTCAGCGGCGCGTCCAGCAGCCGCGACAGCGGCCCCAGATCGGCCAGCCGCGCGTCGAGCGCGCCCTCC
>CAZOZE010000200.1:0-3769 GCA_964584215.1 uncultured Rhodobacterales bacterium | reverse complement strand
TTTTGCAGCCAGCGCAGCATCATGATCTGGATCAGCGAGCCGACATGCAGCGACGGCGCGGTGCAGTCGAAGCCGATGTAGCCCGAGACCGGCGCCGACCCTTTGCCGGCCATCAGCCGCGCGTCGAGCGCCTGAAAGTCGGTGCAGTCCTGGATGAAGCCCCGCGCCTCCAGCGTGTGGAGGAACTCCGATCGCGGCTGATAGGTCATCGGGCGGGCCTCGCATTTTCCCTGAGTGTCGTTGCGCGGTATAGCGGGGCGTTCGCACAAGGAAAAGCCGGTGGATACGCAAGCGATCTGGGCGATGGGGCTGATGTCGGGCACCTCGATGGACGGGGTGGACGCGGCCTGTCTGCTGACCGACGGCGAGACCGTCGAAGCGTTCGGGCCGGCCGGCTTCACCGCCTACAACGGGCGCGAGTTGAAAAGCCTGCTTTACGGCGCCCATGCGGCGCAGGGCTGCGCAACGGATGTCTTGCGCGACGCGCGGCGCTGGCCGCTGGCGGTGCGCGCGGCGGCGGCGACCGCGACCGAGACCCACGCACGGGCGGTCGAGGCGCTGCGGGCGGAGTGCGCGGCCGGGCAGGCCCCCGCGCTGATCGGCTTTCACGGCCAGACGCTGACGCACCGGCCTGCGGAGGGCTTCACGCTTCAGGTGGGCGCAGGCGCGCGGCTGGCAGCGCGGCTGGGCGTGGCGGTGGTCTCGGACTTTCGCAGCGCCGACATGGCGGCGGGCGGGCAGGGGGCGCCGCTGGTCCCGGTCTATCACCGGGCGCTGGCGCGGCGGCTGGGGCTGGAGGGGCCTGTCGCTTTTCTCAACATCGGCGGGGTGGCCAATGTCACCTGGATCGACGGCGACCGGCTGATCGCCTTTGACACCGGGCCGGGCAACGCGCTGGTCAACGACTGGATGGCGGCGGCGGCGGGCGCGCATTTCGACGAGGGCGGCGGCGCTGCGCTGCGTGGCCGCGCCGATGGCGAAACGGTCGCGGCGCTGATGCGCGACGCCTTTTTCGACGCCGCCCCGCCCAAGTCGCTGGACCGCGACCGTTTCAAGGCGGCGCTGGGGGCGGTGGCGGGGATGACGCTGGAGGACGGCGCGGCGACGCTGACCGCCTATACGGTCGAGGCGGTCGGGGCCGCTCTGCGCTGGCTGCCCGAACCGCCGCGCCGCTGGCTGGCGTGCGGCGGCGGGCGGCGCAATCTGGCGATGCTGGCGGGGCTGCGGCGGCGGCTGAACGCCGAGGTCGAGACGGTCGAGGCGGCGGGTCTGGACGGGGACATGCTGGAGGCGCAGGCCTTCGCCTATCTGGCGGTGCGCGCGGCGCGCGGCCTGCCCACCACCTATCCCGCCACCACCGGCTGCGCCCGTCCGGTCGGCGGCGGGCGGCTGCACCGCCCGGATGGGGCGTGACGCGCGGTCCGCGCGCCGCTGCGGCTCAGGCGGCGGCGGTCTCTCTCAGGCGGGTGTGCATGTAGCCCTCCACGATGTCGATCATCTGGTCCATGCCCTCGTCGAAGAAGTGATTCGCGCCGGGAACCGTGGTGTGGGTGATGGTGATGCCGCGCTGGGTGCGCAGCTTGGCCGCGAGCTTGTCGATGTCGGCCATCGGCGCGATCCGGTCGGCCTCGCCGTTCACGATCAGCCCTGACGACGGGCAGGGCGCGAGGAACGTGAAGTCATACATGTTGGCCGGCGGCGCCACCGAGACGAATCCGGCGATCTCGGGCCTGCGCATCAGCAACTGCATCCCGATCCAGGCGCCGAACGAGAACCCCGCCACATAGCAGCTGCTGGCGTTGGGGCAGAGATGCTGCAGGTGGTCGAGCGCGGCGGCGGCGTCGGACAACTCGCCGATGCCCTGATCGAACTCCCCCTGACTGCGCCCCACGCCGCGAAAGTTGAAACGCAGCACCGAAAATCCCAGCCGGTGAAAGGCGTAGTGCAGATTATAGACCACCTTGTTGTTCATCGTGCCGCCGAACTGGGGATGCGGGTGCAGCACGATGGCGATCGGCGCGTCTCGCCGCTCCTGCGGGTGATAGCGCCCCTCCAGCCGCCCCTCGGGTCCGGGGAAGATGATCTCGGGCATGGATGGCGCTCCTCGGCGGCTCCGGATGCTTGACGTAAATAGTCGGGCATCCTAGAATTGTTCTAAACGTCGTCGGGTGACGGCGGGATGGTCTTGTCGAGGTAGTGGGGCGCAGGCGTTGCGTCAACGCCTTGTCAAGACTTGCAGCAAGCGGGAGGCGGGCGTGAAGCTCAGCACCAAGGGCCGCTATGCGGTGACGGCGCTTGCGGACATCGCGCTGCAGGGCGGCGACAAGCTGGTGACGCTGGCCGAGATCGCGGCGCGGCAGGATGTGTCGCTCGCCTATCTCGAACAGCTTTTCGTGCGGCTGCGCAAGGCCGGGCTGGTCGAGAGCGTGCGCGGGCCCGGCGGCGGCTATCGCCTCGGGCGGCCCGCCGACAAGCTGCGCATCATCGACGTGATGAGCGCGGTGGACGAGACGGTGAGCGCGATCCGCTGTGAAGACGGCGCCGAGCAGGGCTGCGGCGGATCGCGCGCCAAGTGCCTGACCCATGACCTGTGGGAGCAGCTGTCCAGCCATGTGCATGTTTTTCTGTCTCAGGTGACCATCGCCGACGTGATCGGCAACACGCTGGCGCCCTGTCCGGCGGCGCCGAACCTGATGTGGGAGGAGGCGCGGGCGTGACGGGCGGGGCGCATACGGGCCGGGTTTATCTCGACTGGAACGCGACCGCGCCGCTGCGCCCGGAGGCGCGGGCGGCGATGCTGGCGGCGATGGATCTGGCCGGCAATCCGTCCAGCGTCCACGCCGAAGGCCGCGCGGCGCGGGCGGCGGTCGAGACGGCGCGCGACCAGGTGGCGCAACTGGTCGGCTGCGACCGCACGGCGGTGGTGTTCACCTCTGGCGCCACCGAGGCGGTGGCGCTGGCGACGCCGAAGGGCCGGGTGCGGTGTTCCGCCGTCGAGCATGACGCGGTGGCGCTGCGTTTTGGCCTCGACGACGCGCTGGCGGTGGACGGCGACGGCCGCGTGACGCCGCAGGCGGCGGACAGCGCCATGCTCGCGGTGATGGCGGCGCAGAACGAGACCGGGGTGATCCAGCCGGTGGCGGAGATCGCGGCGGCGGCGGGCGCAGACGTGTTCTGCGACGCGGTGCAGGCGGTCGGGCGCATCCCGTTCGATTTTGACGTGCTGGGGCTGCGCGCCGCAGTGGTTTCGGCGCACAAGCTGGGCGGGCCGAAAGGCGCCGGCGCGGCGATCCTGCGCGATGGTCTGCCCGGCGACGGCTGGACCGGCGGCGGCTGGGGGCAGGAGGGGCGCGTCCGCCCCGGCACCCACAACGTGATCGGCGCCGCAGGCTTCGGCGCCGCGGCGGCGGCGGCGCAGCGCGATCTGGAGAGCGGCGTTTGGGAGCGGGTGCGGGCCTTGCGCGATCAGCTTGAGGCGCGGCTGGCCGAGGCGGCGCCCGACGTCCTGTTCATCGGCGCGGGCGCGCCCCGCCTGCCCAACACGGCCTGCGTCGCGGTTCCCGGCTGGAGGGCCGAGACGCAGGTGATGCAGCTTGACCTTGCGGGCTTCGCGGTCAGCGCGGGCGCCGCCTGTTCCTCCGGCAAGACCGGCCCCAGCCGCGCGCTGCGCGCCATGGGCCTCGATGAGACCACAGCGGCGAGCGCGATCCGCGTCTCGCTGGGGCCGACGACCACCGAAGACGATATTGCGCGGTTCTGCGCCGCATGG